>JAOPXW010000193.1 GCA_025964935.1 Friedmanniella sp.
CCCAGCTCGAGGTGGTCGCGCGGGGTGAAGCCCTCGGCGGCGAAGTCCCGCGGCGAGCCGATCGTCTCGAGGACGACGTAGTCGTCCTCACCACCCTCGGGCACGCCGTCGGCGACCAGGTTGCCGACCTGCTTCAGCAGCCCCTCGTACGCCGCCCCGGCCTCGTTCTGGGCGGCCTCGGCCTGCTTGACCAGCTCGGCCAGCTCCTTGGTCCGGGCCAGCAGCTCGGTGCGCTCCTCACCCTGGGCGCGGGGGATGCGCTTGCCGAGCTCCTTCTGCTCGGCCCGGGCCTCCTCGTACCGCGCGATCGCGCTCCGTCGGGTCTCGTCGGTGGCCACCAGCTCGTCGACGATGGCCTCCGACTCCCCACGGGCCCGCTGCGAGGCGCGGATGCGGTCGGGATCCTGCCGGAGCACCTTGACGTCGATCACCCGCCCTACCCTAGCGACCGCTCCCCGGGCGGGTGGGCGGCTCGACCACCCACCGCGGTCGCGGTGGCACCGGCGTACGGCTGAGCGCGGGACAATGGCGGCATGGTTCGCCGGCCCCCGACGCGTACGTCGCTCATCATCGCGCTGTCGCTGCTCGTGGTCCTGGTCGTCTGGACCTGGCTGACCTTCGCCTCGGCGGCGTTCGACGCCATGGACGCGCGGCTGGTCGCGCCCCGCCTCGACCCGCTCTCCCCGACCGCCCAGGTCGCGGGCGCGCTCGCCCTGCTGACCTGGCCCGGGGTGGAGTACGCCGCCCTACTCGCCGTCGCGATCTGGGCGGCCCGCCACCGGCTGCGCCAGCTGGCCATCGGGCTGGTGCTGACGGCCGCCCTCGCCTGGGGGACGGCGACCCTGGCCAAGAACGTCTTCGCCCGACCGCGGCCGGGGACCTCGCTGGATCTCATCACCACCCACGGCTACTCCTACCCCTCCGGTCACCTGACCGCCGTCGTGGCCTGCGCCATCGCCGTCGGGGCGACGTTCGCGGTCACCCGCCGGCCCGTACGGGCTCGCCTGGCCTGGCAGACCGGGGCGGCCGTCGTGGTCGTCGCGGTGGCGCTGGACCGCTGGGTGCTGGGGGCGCACTACGTCTCCGACCTGGTCGGCGGCGCCCTCCTCGGCGGGTTCGTGGCCACCCTGTCGCTGATCGTCGCCGGGGTGAAGGTGCCCGGACCGCAGGACCTGGTCACCGAGCTGGTCCGCCGGCAGAACGTGCCCGACACCGACACCCCGCCGCTGCGGGCCGCCGTCATCTACAACCCCTCCAAGGTGACCGACTGGGTGACCTTCCGCCGGCACGTGGAGTACGAGCTGAAGGTGCGGGGTTGGGACCGCGCCCTGTGGCTGGAGACCACCGCCGACGACCCGGGCCGGGCCATGACCGCCCACGCGGTGGCCGAGGGCGTCGACCTGGTCCTGGGGGCCGGCGGGGACGGCACCATCCGGGTGATCTGCTCCGGGCTGGCCGGGACCGGGATCCCGTTCGGGCTGATCCCGGCGGGGACGGGCAACCTGCTGGCCCGCAACATCGGGATCCCGCTGGACGAGGGCGCGGCGCTCGACGTCGCCTTCGACGGGGTGGACAAGCCGATCGACCTGGTGCAGATCACCGTCGACGGCGGCCCGCCGGACCACTTCGCGGTGATGGCCGGGATCGGCATCGACGCCGTGATCATGGAGGGCACCAACCCGGACCTGAAGAAGGCGGTCGGCTCGGCGGCCTACTTCGTCTCGGCGGCGCAGAACGCGAACCACCCGGCGCTGCACACCACCATCCGGGTCGACGACCACCCGCCGTTCCGGCGTCGGGCCCACATCATCGTGATCGGCAACGTCGGCTACCTGCAGGCCAACATCCCCCTGATCCCCGACGCACGCCCCGACGACGGGCTGCTCGACCTGCTGGTGGCCTCGCCCCGGACCGCCCGGGACTGGGTGCGGATCACGACCCGGGTGCTGACCCGCCGACGGCACACCGACGAGCAGCTGGACCGGATCGTCGGCCGCAGGGTGGTGATCACCGTCGACGAGCGGGACCAGTTCCAGCTCGACGGGGACACCGTCGGCGAGTGCGGCACGATGGTCGCCGAGGTCAAGCCCGGCGCCCTGCTGCTGCGGGTGCCCCGGCCGGTCGGTCAGGGGCGGCTGCGGTCGGCCGCCGAACTGGAGCCCGAGCCCGCCTGAGCCCGCCTGAGCCTGGATCAGCCGCGGCCCGAGCCCGCCCGGGCCTGGCTCAGCCGCGGATCCGCCGCAGCCAGGCCGTGGCCGAGGCGTAGTCGGCGTTGGAGGTGCCCGTCTGGATCGTGGGGACGGCCTGGTCCGCCCGGGGATAGCTGCCGAGGAAGACGATGTCGGAGCAGGTCCGGTGCAGGCCCATCAGCGCCTCGGCCAGCCGGGCGTCGTCGACGTGACCCTCGGCGTCGACCGAGAAGCAGTAGTCCCCCAGGGTCCGCTTGGTCGGGCGGGACTCGATCCGGCACAGGTTCACCCCGCGGCTGGCGAACTGCTCCAGGATCTCCAGCAGGGCGCCGGGGTGGTCCTCCCGCATGAACAGGACCATCGTGGTCTTGTCGGCGCCGGTCGCGGGTGCCACCGGACCGGGCCGGGAGACCAGCACGAAGCGGGTGACGGCGTCGGCGTTGTCGGCGATCCGCTCGGCCAGCGGGCTCAGCCGGTACATCTCGCCGGCCACCTGGGCGCAGACGGCCGCGTCGTAGCGCGAGCGGGGGTCGGCCACCTCGGCCGCGGCGGCGGCGGTCGAGCCACCCTCGGTGATCTCGGCGGCCGGCAGGTGGCTGGCCAGCCAGGTGCGGCACTGGGCCGCCGCGTGCGGGTGGGTCAGGACGCGGCGGACATCGGCCAGAGACGTACCCGGCCGCCCGAACAGGGTGAACTGGACCGGCAGCAGCACCTCGCGGGTGATCACCAGCGGGTCCCCGTAGGTCAGGTTGTCCAGGGTCGCGGTCACCCCGCCCTCGACGGAGTTCTCGATCGGGACCAGGGCCGCGGTGATCTCGCCGTCGCGGACCGCCTGCAGGGCCAGGCCGACGGTCGCGTACGGGATCGCCTCCCCGCGCTGGGCCGGCAGAGTCATCAGCGCCTGGTGTGTGAACGTCCCCGCGGGTCCGAAGTAGCCGTAGCGGGCGGGCGGGACTCCAGGCACCCGGTCAGGGTAGCCCCGTGAGCGCCCCCCGCTCGCGCGACGCTGAGTTGTGGAGAAGATTCGGTGCGGACTACCGAGCCGAATCTTCGCCCGAACTCGGGCCGACCCTCAGCCGTGCGCGCGGACCGAGTCCAGAGCGGCGTTCAGGGCGTCCACCAGGGCCTTCGAGGAGTCGTCCGGGCGTACGGAGTAGACGACGGCCCGGTCCGGACCGCGCTGCAGGGCCAGCACCACGAGTCGGTCGGCGTGGCTGGGCAGCCCGGGGAGGTCGTAGTGCACCTCGCCGGTCACCGCCACCGCCTCGTCGCGGGGCAGCGGCAGGGTGACCACCTTCCGCTGCCGCACCGTCGTGGTCTGCCCCGCGTACGCGGCCCGGCGCAGTGCGTCGAACATCCGGTCGGCGGTGGTCTGCACGTCCTCCCCCACCAGGTCCGGCGCGGGGATGCCGAAGCCGGCCTCGGCGTACCAGTCGTCGCCGGCGGCGTTGTAGTCCCGGTGCACCAGGGCGCTGCAGCGGATCACCGAGGTGAACTGCGGCGGCTTGGCCTCGGGGGCCGGGGCACAGCCGTACGGGGAGAAGGGCAGCGTCACCCGCGCCTCGCCGATCGTGGCCTGTTGGGTGTCGAGGTTCCAGCGGACCCGGGGGAGGTCGACGGTGGGAGCGGGTGGCGGGACGGCCGGCCCGCTCGCCAGCCGGGGGGTGCTCCAGGCCGTGACCCCGGCCAGCGCGAGCAGGCAGACGACCGCGACGGCCCCGACGATCAGCACGGCCACCGGCCACGAGAGCCTCGGCCCGCCCGCACGGGACGCCGCGGACGACGTCGGGCGCGGGGCGGGGTCCGTCACGGGGCCACCCTAGACCGACGTCGGGGTCTCTGTCGGGCTGACGGCTGCACGCCGGCGACCCACCGGGACCGACCAGGCCTGCGCCGAGCTGTTCGCCGACGCCCCGACGCCACCGGCGGCCGGGGCTGCGTAGGTTGGGGCGATGTCGGTCTCCCAGCGCTTCCTCGCCGGTCTGCCCAAGGTGGAGCTGCACGTCCACCAGGTCGGGTCCGCCTCGACCCGGATCGTGGCCGAGCTCGCCGCCCGCCACCCCGGTCGCGTGCCCAGCGACCCGGCGGCGCTGACGGACTTCTTCGTCTTCGACGACTTCGGGCACTTCATCTCCACCTACCTGTCGGTGGTCGACCTGGTACGGACCCCGGAGGACGTCCGGATGCTGACGTACGAGGTCGCGGTGGACATGGCGGCCCAGAACATCCGCTACGCCGAGCTCACGGTCACCCCGTTCCTCACCGTCGGCGACCGGCTGCCGGCCGAGGCGTTCCTGGAGGCGATCGAGGACGCCCGGGTGGGCGCGGCGCGGGACTACGGCGTGGAGCTGCGCTGGATCTTCGACATCCCCGCCGACTTCGGGATGCCGGCCGCCGAGCTGACCGCCTCGGTCGCCCTCGACCACGACGTACCGGGGCTGGTCGGGTTCGGGATCGGCGGGTCGGAGCAGGGCTTCCCTCGGTCGATGTTCGTCGAGCAGTTCGACCGGGCCCGCGCCGCCGGGCTGCACAGCGTGCCGCACGCCGGCGAGACGACCGGGCCCGAGACCGTCTGGGACGCCGTCCGCACCCTCGGGGCCGAGCGGATCGAGCACGGCATCACCGCCGTCGCAGACCCGGCGCTGCTGGCCCACCTGGCCGAGAACCGGATCGCCCTCGACGTCTGCCCGACCTCGAACGTGACCCTCAAGGTGGTGCCCCACCTGGACCAGCACCCGCTGGCCGCGCTGGTCGCGGCCGGGGTTCCCGTCACCATCAACAGCGACGACCCGCCCATGTTCGCCACCGACCTGACCAGCGAGTACGTCATCGCGGCCCGGTTGCTCGACCTGGACGCCCGCGGGGCCGCCGACCTGGCCCTGGCCGGGGTGGACGCCTCCTTCGCGAGCGAGGAGACCAAGGGCGCTCTGCGGGCCGAGATCGAGGTCTACCTGGCCGAGGCCGTGGCGGACGGGCTGGACCGGCCGGCCTGAGCCCGGCCCTCGGGGACGCGGCGGAGCGGGAACAGCTCGGGCCGGTCCGGCCGCTTCCACCACAGCACCACGGCCAGCAGCACGGCGAACTGGACGGCCGGCGACAGCGTGTCCCGGATCCGGATCGAGGTCGTGTCCAGCGCGTGGCCGACCTCCAGGGCGCGACCGGGCACGTAGGCCAGCGACAGCGGCGCGATCCGCATCAGCATGATCTGGTCGAGCTTGCTGGCCGCCAGCAGGGCCAGCGGCATCCAGGCGATCAGGTCGTACCAGCTGAGCGTGTACATCGAGGTGATCAGCCAGGCGATGGAGAGCACGAGGGAGGACCGCAGGGCGATGGTCAACGGGTCGCGGCGCAGGTCCTGGCCCTTGGCCAGCCCCGGCGCCGCGGTCCAGGGGACCACCCGCGACAGCATCCAGCCGATCACGAACAGCCCCAGGTAGCTGATCACCCCGACGACGATCTTGGCGTGCACCCCGGTCAGGAACAGGGTGAAGAAGCGGAACACCGGGTTGGCCCAGGACCCGACCGAGACGTACCCCCCGTTGCGCAGCACCTGGAAGAAGGCCGCGGGCTGCCAGGCGACGTACGCCAGCCCCATCGGGATGGCCGCGCCCGCGCACAGCAGCAGCGCCTTCCTGGGCTCGCGCCGGTAGGCCCAGAGCATGGCCAGGCCCCAGATGCCGATGCTCAGCTTTCCGCAGCCGGCCAAGCCGATGCCCAGACCGGCCAGGAACGGGTTCTTGCGCAGAAACATCAGCCCGGCGACGGCGAACATCACCGAAATCGCCTCGTTGTGGGCGCCGGCCACCACCGCCCAGATGAGCACTGGGTTGGCGATGGTCAGCAGGGTGGCGCGGGCCCGGCGCCGCGGGTCACCGTGGGCCATCATCACGATCCCGGCGCAGGCCAGGATGAACGGCACCACCGAGAACAGCTGGAGCCAGAAGACGATGTCGTGCATGTTCTCGCCGCCGAGCTTGTTGGCCAGCAGCTGGGACCAGGAGGTGATCGGACCGTAGACGCTGGGGGTGTCCTGCCACGGCCGCTCGGTCCAGCGCAGCACCGGGTCGAACTGGCCGCGGAACACCTCGGCCGGGGTGATGGAGTACGGGTCGCGGCCGATCGCCTGCAGTCGCCCGTATGCCGCGTACATCAAGACGTCGGCCGAGGTCAGCGGGGGCACGGTGATGGTGAGCAGGCTGAGGGTCGTGCCGAGCGCGAACAGCCGGCGCAGGCGCGGCTTCCAGCCGTCGGCCAGCGCCCGCAGGGCCACGAAGAGCCCGAGCGCGCCGATCAGAATGGCCAGCCAGATCAGGCTGGAGACGAACCACTCGTTGGGGTGCACGGTGCCGGCCGGCAGGTACCACGACGGGAGGTAGGAGTCCCGGGGGCCGAGGGTGAGGGTGACGGCCGACGGACCGAGGAAGCCGGCCAGCAGGGTGAGGGCGGTGGCGGCGATGATGCCGGCCAGCCCGAAGCGGTGGTCGCGGTGCCACACCGTCGGACGGTAGACCGGCCGCGCCGGGGCGGCCGGATTGCCGGGACGACGCCGCTGACGACTGTGGGTGCTCATCGTGCGGTCACCGCCGTCGCAGCCGCTGGAAGATCCCGGTGACCCCGCCGGCGTCCTTGAGGTCCTGCAGACCGGCCCCGACCAGGCCCCGGGCTGCGAGCGCGCGCGTCACGTCGCGCAGCTGGCGGGCCCGGTGCAGCTGCCCGGCCAGGTCGGTGCCGGTGGCCCGGTGCCGCAGGTCGAGGTCGACCTCCAGCACCCGGAGCCCCGCCCGCAGCACGTCGACGGTCATGCCGACCTCGACCCCCCAGCCGGCGGCCAGCGGGCTGGCCAGCTCGAAGGCCCGGCGGGTCAGGCAGCGCTGCCCCGACAGCGGGGCCCGCGGCGTCCAGCCGGTGAGCTCGGTGATACCCCGTGAGGCGGTCCCCATCACGAGCCCGAAGCCGCCGGGGCTGGACCCGTCGGCGGTCTGCTGGGCCGGGAGGACGCCGATCGTCAGGTCGGCCCGGCCCTCGACCACCGGAGCGATCAGCGGGGCGCAGTTGGCCGCGGAGTCGGCGAGGTCGGCGTCGATCAGGAGCAGGGCGCCGGACTCGGGCCGGCCGTCGCGCAGCTCGAGGACCCCCAGGGCGTTGACGGCGGACTCGATGGCTGCCGCCTTGCCCCGGTTCCGGGCGTGGCTGACCACGATCGCCCCGGCCGCGCCGGCGTGCTGGGCGGTCGCATCGCTGCTGCCGTCGTCGCAGACGATGACGATGCCCACCCCGGGCAGCGCCTGAGCGGCCCGGACGGTGGCGGCGATCCGCTGCTGCTCATCCTTGCCCGGGATGATGCACGCGACGCGTGCCAGGGAGGGGCTCACCCGGCCAAGGTTATCGCCTCCGCGTTCCGGCTCATCCGGCCGAAGGACGGCCCTCGCTCGCCGCCGTTCTCGGAAACGGTGACCTCCACCTCGGCGACGGTGAGGGCGGCCAGGGCCTCCGGGTCGACCTCGGCCCCCAGCCCCGGCCCGGTCGGCACCCCGAGCTGGCCGTCCACCAGGTGCAGGGCAGGGGTCAGGTCGCGGGCGAAGTAATGCGAGCTTCCCGAGATGTCGGCCGGCAGCTCGAACCCGGGCAGCGAGGCCAGCGCCAGGTTGGCCAGCCGACTGATCCCGGTCTCCAGCATCCCGCCGCACCAGACCGGCACCGAGCGCCGCCGAGCCAGGTCGTGGATGTCCCGGGCGGCCAGGTAGCCGCCCACCCGGGCCGGCTTGATGTTGATGATCGAGCAGGCCGCGAGCTGCAGGGCCGCCTCGGCCTGGCCCGGGCTGCTGATCGACTCGTCCAGGCAGAGCGGGGTCCACAGGTGCTCGGCCAGCCGGGCGTGGGCGACCAGGTCGTCGTGCGGGAACGGCTGCTCCACCATGGACAGCCCGAAGTCGTCCATGGCCAGCAGGATCTCGCGGTGCTCCCGGCTGTCGCCCCGGTAGGCCTGGTTGGCGTCGACCGCGAGGGAGAACCCGTAGCCGAACCGCTCCCGTACGGCCCGCAGCGGCTCCAGGTCCCAGCCGGGCTCGATCGTGAGCGTGATCCGCTCGTAGCCCTGGGCCAGGTGGTCCTCGACCATGGCCAGCAGCGTGGGAATGTCGTCGGGGATGCCGAGGGAGACGCCGACGGCCACCTTCTCGCGCGCTCCGCCGAGGATGCGGGCGAGCGGCTCGCCCTGCTCGCGGGCGGCGGCGTCCAGCACCGCCAGCTCCAGGGCCGACCGGGCGGCCTGGTTGCCGGGCACGTCGGCCAGCACCTCGTGGGCCCGGGCCGCGGTCCGGACCCGGTGCTCGGCCAGCAGCGGGAGCAGCACATGGCTCAACAGCAGCACCGCCCCGCTGACGAACTCCGCCCCGCGCAGGGGGGTGTGGTCGACCGAGCACTCGGCCCAGCCCTCCCCCATCGGCGAGTGGAGGTGCAGGACGAGCGCGGTCTTGACCCGCTCGGTGCCGCGAGAGGTGCGGAACGGGGTGATCAGCGGGAGCTCGACCGTCCGGACCTGCAGGCGCCAGGACTCAGACACCCGGAACCTCCGAGCGCCCCGAGTGGTGAACAGGGACAGGGCCGCCGTCGCCGACCGGGACGGCCGCCGTACGGGCGGGCAGGTCGGCTGGACCCACCGGGTGAACCACATCTCCTCCTGGCTGTCAGTGCGTCGACTCCGGGAAGGAGCCAGCTCACGCTGAACCGCCCGGACATGCCCCCGCACACAACCGACCGACCCGGTGCGCAGTCGCGACGCGCGCCGACGGTGGTGAGATACGGATAGTGTCGCAGCCATGTCGCCGTCTGGGGCCCCGTTGGGCGTACGTTCTGAAGTCGGCCGTCTGCGTACGGTCATGCTGCACCGGCCGGGCAACGAGCTGAAGCGGCTGACCCCGCGCAACAACGACGCACTGCTCTTCGACGGCCTGCCCTGGGTCGCCCGGGCCCAGGACGAGCACGACGCGTTCGCCGACGCCCTCCGCAGCCGCGACGTGGAGGTGCTCTACCTCAGCGTGCTGTTGACCGAGACCCTGCGCGACGCGGAGGCCCGCGCCACCGCCATCGAGCTCACCCTCACCGACATCCGGCTGGGAGACACGCTGCGGGCGTTCCTGCACACCTACCTGAGCGAGCTCGGCCCGGAGGACCTGGGCGAGGTGCTGATGGCCGGACTGCGCAACGACGAGGTGCACAACACCGGCAGCCTGGTCGCGGCCATGCACGCCCCCGACGACTTCCTGATCGACCCGCTGCCCAACCTGCTGTTCACCCGGGACTCCAGTGTCTGGATCTCCGACCGGGTGACCGTCACCTCGCTCGCCATGCCCGCCCGGCGCCGGGAGACCCAGCTGACCGAGCTGATCTACCGGTTCCACCCCCGGTTCGCCGCCACCGAGCGGATCCACGGCTGGGAGAAGGAGTATCTCGAGGGCGGCGACGTGCTGGCTCTCGCCGACGGGGTGCTGGCCGTCGGTGTGGGCGAGCGGACCCGTCCGGCCGGGGCCGAGCGGCTGGCCCGCACGGTGTTCGAGGAGGGGCTGGCCCACACCCTGCTCGTCGTCCCGATCGACCAGGACCGGGCGACCATGCACCTGGACACCATCTGCACGATGGTCGACGTCGACGCGGTGGTGATGTATCCCAACGTGGCGCACCGGCTGGCCGCGGTCACGGTCCGTCCCGGCGAGGGGCACGACCTGGTCATCGAGCCGCCCGCACCGTTCCTGGAGGCCGCGGCGCGGGCGATGGGCATCGGCGAGCTCCGGCTGATCGACACCGGTCTGGACCCGGTCACCGCCGAGCGCGAGCAGTGGGACGACGGCAACAACACCCTGGCCATCGAGCCGCGGGTGGCCATCGCGTACGAGCGCAACATCGAGACCAACGAGCGGCTCAGCGAGTCCGGCATCGAGGTCATCGCCATCTCGGGGTCCGAGCTGGGCTCGGGCCGGGGCGGCCCGCGGTGCATGTCCTGCCCCATCAGCCGGGACCCGATCTCGGCCTGAGCCGGTCGCGGGGGTCGGGCGGGCGGAGGTGCGCCGCCGGGATCAGCTGGCGGCGGCGACGTCCTCCGTCGGCTCGGCCCGCTCCGCCGCCGTGGGCAGGACAGAGACCGGGGTCAGCTCGGCCCGCTCCGCCGTGGGCAGGGTCCTGACCGGGGTCAGCGCGGGCGGCGAGGTCGGCGGCGTCTCCTGCAGGATCTCGACGGCCCGGTCGGGGTAGTCGGTGGTGAAGCCGGTGACCCCCAGATCGCGGCACTGCCGGATGTCCTCGTCGCTGTTGACCGTCCAGACGTGCACCTGGTGGCCCTGGGCCCGGGCCCGGGCCACGTAACCGGGGTCGCTCTTGATCAGTCGCAGGTCGGGGCCCGCCACCTCGACCCCGCCGGGCAGGTCCCCGTCGGACCAGCGCCCGAACTCCGTCTGGATCAGCAGCGTGCGCTCCAGCCCGGGCAGCAGCTCCCCGAGGCGGGCCACGGCCTCCGGCGAGAAGGAGATCACCCGGACCGGTGACCCTGGCACATCCCAGCCGAACGCGTGCAGCTGCTCCGCGACCCGCTCCTCGATCCGCAGACCGCAGGGGTTGGGGTGCTTCGTCTCGATCACCACGCTGACCGGGACCCCGGCGGCCCGGGCGTCGCGGACCATCTCCAGCAGCTCCTGCAGCGTGACCAGCTCCCGCTGGTCCGAGGTCGGCCGCCGGACCCGCCGGGAGCCGAAGTCGATCCGCTTCAGCTGGGCCACCGTGAAGTCGTGCGCCAGCCCGGTACGGGTGGAGGTGCGGTCGATCGTCAGGTCGTGCAGGCAGATGAGCTGGTCGTCGGCGCTGAAGTGCACGTCGCACTCGACCGCGATCTCGAGTCCCGTCTCGGCGGAGAGGTCGATGGCGGCCTGATAGGCCGCCCTGGTCATCTCGGGCTGCCGGGAGGAGAACCCCCGGTGCGCGATGATTGTCGCCACATGACCAGCGTTGCACGCGCATCGCGTCTGCGTGGGGCGAATCGCATGTCGCCCGGGTGAAGAAGCGATGAACCCCTGACAGCCTCTCAGGCCCGCCTCAGCCGGAGCCGGTCAGGCCTCGATCGGACCGCCGGTCTCGGCCCAGCCGTGGGTGCCGCCGTCGAGGTTGACGGCCTCCCGGCCGCGGCTGTTGAGGAACTGGGTCACCTGGGCCGACCGCCCGCCCACCGCACACACGCACACCACCTGCTCGGGGATCTCCTCCAACCGACCCACGACCTGGTCCATCGGGAGGTGGACCGCGCCGGGGATCCGGCCACCGGCCCATTCCTCGTCGGTCCGCACGTCCAGCAGGGTCCACCCCTGGGCCACCAGGTCGGGGACGTCGGCAGGCAGCACGGTCGGGACCTCACGCGAGAACATGGCTCCAGGATAACGACCCCGGCCAGGCCGCCCGCTGCCGCCGGGGGGCTCCGCGGCCGGGCCGCCCGGTGCCACCGGGGGGC
>JAOPXW010000321.1 GCA_025964935.1 Friedmanniella sp.
ATGGCGCGGATCGGGTTCTCCAGCGCGAGGTCCCGCATCGGCACCCCGGCCTCGATCAGCCGGAGCACGAGCTCGGCCGTCCCCACCTTGAGCAAGGTGGTCGTCTCGCTCATGTTCGAGTCGCCCACGATGACGTGCAGCCGGCGGTAGCGCTCGGGGTCGGCGTGTGGCTCGTCGCGGGTGTTGATGATGGGGCGGCTGCGGGTGGTGGCCGAGGAGACGCTCTCCCAGATGTGCTCGGCCCGCTGGCTGACGCTGTACTCCGCACCACGCGCGGTGTGCAGGATCTTGCCCGCCCCGCAGATCAGCTGTCGCGAGACCAGGAACGGGACCAGCACGTCGGTGATCTTGGAGAAGTCCCCCACCCGGGAGATCAGGTAGTTCTCGTGGCAGCCGTAGGAGTTGCCGTGGCTGTCGGTGTTGTTCTTGAACAGGTAGATGTCGCCGGTGATGCCCTCACTGGCCAGCCGCTGCTCGGCGTCGACGATCAGGTCCTCGAGGATGCGCTCCCCGGCCCGGTCGTGGTTGACGAGCTGGACGAGGTCGTCGCACTCGGCCGTGGCGTACTCGGGGTGCGACCCCACGTCGAGATAGATCCGGGACCCGTTGCGGAGGAAGACGTTGCTGCTGCGACCCCAGGTGACGACCCGTCGGAACAGGTAGCGCGCGACCTCGTCGGGGGTGAGCCGTCGGGTACCCCCTGAGGTGCAGGCGACGCCGTACTCCGTCTCCAGACCGTAGATGCGTCGGTCCATGGCGCCCCCTCGTTCGTCGTGGTCTGGGTCGAGCGACCGGTGCCCCGGGTCAGTCGGCGACCAGGTCGAGCAGCCCACCCAGCTCTTCCCGGGTGAGGTCGCGCAGGTCCCCGCTCTTGAGGTTACCCAGTCGCACCGGGCCGATCCCGGTCCGGGACAGCCGCAGCACAGGGTGACCGACGGCCTCCATCGTACGGCGCACGATGTGGTTGCGGCCCTCGTGCAGCGTGAGTTGCACCAGCGACCTCTCGGCCGCCGTCGAGACCAGCTTGACCGAGCTGGGCTTGACCGGGCCGTCCTCGAGCATGATCCCCTCGCGCAGCTTCTTGACCACCGCCGGGTGCATCTGCCCGCGCACCTCGGCCAGGTAGGTCTTGGGCACCTGGTAGGCGGGGTGGGCCAGCCTGTGGGCGAAGTCGCCGTCGTTGGTGAGGATCAGCAGGCCGTCGGTCTCGGTGTCGAGCCGTCCCACGTGGAACAGACGGTTCTGCTTGCCCGGGCGCTTGCCCTCCAGCAGGTCGTTCAGGTTGCGGCGACCCTCCGGGTCGTCCATCGTCGACACGACCCCGCGCGGCTTGTTCAGCACCAGGTAGAGGTGCCGACGGGGCGGTGGGATCCGCGAGCCGTCGACCCGGATCACGTCGGTCTCGGGATCCACCCGGCGACCCTGCTCCATCACGATGCGGCCGTTGACCTCCACGCGACCCGCGCCGATCAGGATCTCGCAGGCGCGGCGGGAGGCGATCCCGGCTGCGGCCAGCACCTTCTGCAGGCGTACGCCGTCCTCGGGTTCAACGTCGGTGCTCACAAGTCATCCTGCTTCTGGTTCGTCTGGTGCGGGTCCGCGTCGTCGTCACGCGGGTCGGACCCGGTCGGGGTGACCTGGTCCGGGGTGTCGACGGCGCCCTCGGGAGCTGCCGGCTCGCCGGTGGGCTCCTCACCGCGCTCGGCCAGCTGGCCGAGCTCGGCTTCGAGCTCGTCCACCTCCGGCAGGTGGGGGGCCAGCGGCGGTAGGTCCTCCAGACTACGCAACCCCATGCGTTCCAGGAAAACGGCGGTGGTGGCGAAGACGACCGCCCCGGAGTCGGGGTCGTGGCCGGCCTCGACGATCAGACCCCGGGCGAGCAGGGTCCGGACCACCCCGTCCACGTTGACCCCCCGGACCGCCGAGACCCGGGCCCGGGAGATCGGCTGGGTGTAGGCGACCACGGCCAGGGTCTCCAGGGCCGCCTGGGACAGCCGGCCGCTCTGCCCGCTCACCACGTGGCCGGCCACCAGGTCGGCGTGCCGCTCCCGGGTGTAGTAGCGCCAGCCGCCCCCGACCTCGCGCAGCTCGAACCCGCGCCCGGTCTCGTCGTAGAAGGCGACCAGCCCGGCCAGGGCGGAGGCCACCGCCGGCTCCGGCACACCGACGGCCTCGGCCAGGACCGTCACCGACATCGGCTCCTCGGCGAGCAGCAGCAGCGCCTCCAGCGCGGCGGGCACCTCCTCGGGCGCGATCGCGGGCGGAGCCGAGGCGTCGACGTCGGCCAGCTCGGGGATGGGTTCGCTCATGGGGAGGACTCCTGTTCTGCCGGGAGGTCGGGGTCGGGCACGGCGTCGAACTCGTCGGAGATCTCGAGCTCCCCCTCCTCGGCCCCGGTCCACCGGACGGTCAGCTCACCGAGCGGGGTCAGCTGCTCGAAGGCCACCGCACCCTCGCGGAACAGCTCCAGGAGGGCCAGGAAGCGGGCCACGGTGGTCAGTGTGTCCGGGGCGTCCCCGGTGAGGGCACGGAAGGTGAGGGCCCCGGTCCGCCGCAGCCGGTCGACGACCAGCGCGGCCTGCTCCCGGACGCTGACCGTCGGGGCGTGCAGGTGGGCCAGCGACAGGACCTCGGGCACCTTCGGGGCCATGGCCTTGGCCGCCAGGGCGGCGAAGCGCTCCGGGGTCAGGTTGAGCACGACCTCGGGCAGCAGCCCGGCGAACCGCGGCTCCAGCCCCACGTCGCGGGGGTGCCGACGGGCCTCCTCGGTCAGCGTGGCCCCGAGGTAGGCCGCCACCTGCTTGAAGGCGCGGTACTGGAGGAGCCGCGCGAACAGCAGGTCCCGGGCCTCCAGCAGCGCGAGGTCCTCGGGGTCCTCCACCTCACCCGAGGGCAGCAGCCGGGCGGCCTTGAGGTCGAGCAGGGTCGCGGCCACCACGATGAACTCGCTGGTCTGGTCGAGGTCCCAGCTGGCGCCGGCCGCCTTGATGTGACCGATGAACTCGTCGGTGACCCGGGACAGCGACACCTCGGTGATGTCCAGCTTGTGCCTCGAGATCAGCTGCAGCAGCAGGTCGAAGGGCCCCTCGAAGTTGGCGAGGTGGACGCTGAACACCCGCGTCGGGGTCGGGGCGGACCCGGGGAGCCGGGCGGACCCGGGGAGCGGGGCGTCGGCCGGGGCCGGGATGCTCACGAGCGGGACAGCCGGGCCACCAGCTCGCTGTCCTCCGCGCCCGCCTCGAAGTCGGCCAGGACGGCGGCGATGGCCTCCCGCACGATCCGGCCCCGGTCCACCGCCAGCCCGTGCCGGGCACGCAGGGTCAGGCGCGCCTGCTCCAGGGCCAGCAGCTCGTCGGCGCTCACGTAGACCGTGATCTTCTCGTCGTGACGGACCCGCCCCGAGCCGCGGGCCGGACCGCCGCCCTCACCGGCGGGCGTCGGGTCGGGAGCGGGCCGGGGCGGCACCGGCGCGACGGGCTCGCTCGGCTCGGTGGAGCGGAACAGCTCGGAGGCGCCCGGGAGGCTTACGCGACGTGGCACCGGGCCAGCACCTCGCGCGCCAGGTTGCGGTAGGACGCCGCCCCGGGTGAGGCGGTCGCGTACGTGGTGATCGGCTCCCCGGCCACGGTCGTCTCGGGGAACTTGACCGTGCGCTTGATGACGGTGTGGAACACCCGCTCCCCGAAGGCCTGCACCACCCGCTCCAGCACCTCGCGGCTGTGCAGGGTGCGCGGGTCGTACATGGTGGCGAGGATGCCGAGGATCTCCAGCCGGGGGTTCAGCCGGTCCTGCACCTTGGTGATGGTGTCGTTGAGCAGCGCGATCCCGCGGAGGGCGAAGAACTCGCACTCCAGCGGCATGATCACCTTGTCCGCCGCGGTCAGGGCGTTGATGGTCAGGAGCCCGAGCGAGGGGGCGCAGTCGATCAGGATGATGTCGTAGCGGTCGCGCACCTTCTCCAGCACCCGCAGCAGGGTCTGCTCCCGGGCCACCTCCGAGACCAGCTGCACCTCGGCCGCGGACAGGTCGATGTTGCTGGGCAGGATGTCGAGGTCGGGGACGTTCGTGGCGTCGATGACCTCCTCGACCGTGGTCTCGCGACTGAGCAGCAGGTTGTAGATGCTGTGGTCGAGCGTGTGCGGGTTGACGCCCAGCCCGACCGACAGCGAGCCCTGCGGGTCGAAGTCGACCAGCAGCACCTTGCGGCCCAGCTCGGCCAGGGCCGCCCCCAGGTTGATCGTGCTGGTGGTCTTGCCCACGCCACCCTTCTGGTTGCACATGGCGATGATCAGGGCCGGCCCGTGCGTCTCCAGCGGGGACGGCTCGGGCAGCACGGGCCAGGGACGACCCGTCGGGCCCAGCTCGGGCCCCGCCGGCTCGGCGACCCCGGCCCCGGCGGTGACCGGCTCGGCCACCAGGGTCGGCTCGTCCAGGGCTGGCGTCACCAGGAGCTCGCTCACCGGGGGCTGGGCGTCGACCAGGCCGAGCCCGGACGCGTGAGGATCCAGGGGTGGGTGGTCCACGTCGGCTCCTCCTCGATGCGCGTGCGGTCGTCGCGGGCCGCGACCCGCATGTCAGCGGCAGCCTAGTATGCGCGCGGATGGGAGGTCAGGTAGACCTCCCGCAGGTGCTCGACGGTCACCAGGGTGTAGATCTGTGTCGAGGTGACCGAGGCGTGGCCCAGCAGCTCCTGCACCACCCGGACGTCGGCACCCCCGTCGAGCAGGTGGGTGGCGAAGGAGTGCCGCAGGGTGTGCGGGGACACCGAGGTCTCGATCCCGGCCCGCTGGGCCGTCGTCTGCAGGATGGTCCAGGCACTCTGACGGGACAGCCGGCCGCCGCGTGCGTTCAGGAACAGCGCAGGGGTCCCGCTCCCCCGCGGGGCCAGCTGCGGCCGGGACCGGACCAGGTAGGCCTCCAGGGCGGCCCGGGCGTACGAGCCCACCGGCACCACCCGCTCCTTGCGGCCCTTGCCCAGGACCCGCAGGCCCGGGGCGGGGTCCTCGCCGGAGCCGAGCAGCCGGGTCACGTCGTCCACGTCCAGCGTCACGACCTCACTGATCCGCAGACCGGCCCCATAGAGCAGCTCGAGCAGCGCGGCGTCCCGGAGTCCGAGCTCGGTGTCGATCGCCGGGACGGCGAGCAGGTCCTGCACCTGGGCCACGGTCAGGGCCTTGGGCAGCCGCAGCGGGGGCTTCGGCGGGTGCACCGTCTGCCCGGGGTCGGATCCGGCCACCCCTTCGGTGACCGCGAACCGGTGCAGGTTGCGGACGGCCACCACGGCGCGGGCCACGCTCGAGCTGGCCAGCGGCGCCCGGACCCACGCACCGTCGGGAGCCCGTACGCCCTCGGCCAGGGTCATGGCGAAGTCCTGGACCATCGCGGGGGTCGCCTCGGCCGGGTCGAGGACGCCCTGGGCGGCCAGCCAGCCGACGTAGCGGCGCAGGTCGCGCCGGTAGGCGCTCAGCGTGTGCGGGGACACCCCACGCTCGACCCCGAGGTGGTCGAGGTAGGTCTGGGTGAGCCGCTCCAGCGTGCCGGTCACGGTCGAGCCGGTGTCTGGTGGCGGGCGCGTTCGGTGGTCGGCCGGGCCTCTTGGCTGATGCTCGTCACGGTGCGCCGATCATAGGTCGATCGACCCCCCGGCCCATCGTCGTTACCTTCTCGACACCTTGGCGACTCTCAGGGAAGCACCGGTGGCCCGGAACTGGACACCGTTGTCAACAAAGAGATCAAGATCACAATGGTGAGAGACCAAGGGGCTCTGACCTGCCCGAGAACGAGGCGGCAACAGCGACTTCAGGCGTAAATCCCTTGCCCATAAGAAAAGCCCGGCTATCGGCCAGAGGCTGAACGTGACCTGAACGAGACCTTCCCGGGCGCCCATCCCGTGGCATTTGCGTGACACCGAGCGCGTTACGCGGTTCGGGATTTCTTTTCCATAACTTTTTGCTGCCATGATTTCCGCATGTCCATCACCATCAAGGGATTCCTCCTCCGCATCGGCCTTGCGACCGTGGTCGCCAGCGCCGCCATCTCCGCTGCTGTTCCCGTCGCGGCCCAGGCCGACTCGCGTTGGAAGCGTGACTGGAACTACGACTTCAACGGCTCCCAGGACGACAGCCAGTGGGGTCGCTACGGCTGGGGCTACCAGCCCGTGAACCAGGGCGCCATGGGTGTCTACAAGCCCGAGAACGTCTACACCCACGACGGCGTGCTGGCCCTGCGCACCCAGTACAAGGACGGTGCCTGGTCCAGCGCCGGCGTCAGCGGCAACCCGGGCTTCGCGGCCTCGGGTGGCAAGTGGGAGGTCCGGGCCAAGATGCCCGTGGCCAAGGGCATCGGCTACGCGCTGCTGCTGTTCCCGCAGGACGGCAGCTGGCCCCCCGAGGTCGACATCGCCGAGGGCCGGGTCAACGGCAAGGTGATGAGCGTCTACCACTACGGGACGCCGGGCAACCACCAGCAGGAGCAGAGCTACCAGTCGGTCAACACCCACGAGTGGCACACCTACGGTGTCATCTTCGAGAGCGACCGGATCGTCTTCACCATCGACGGCGACAACGTCACCGGCGAGATCACCAATGTGCCGGTCACGGACAAGAAGATGTGGCTCGGCTTCCAGACCGGCGCCATGGACCCCAACGGCGACGCGAAAGCCTACGAGACCATCGACGGCGGCGTCCCCAACTCGCTGACCCCGGCGAGCTCGGAGATCCAGATCGACTGGGTCGCGCACTACCGCAGCTGATCGGGAGCCCGCCTCCCGCACCCCGCTCGACCGGTCGCCGCGGAAGCCGCCCGGACCCTTGACCGACGCGCTCCCCTCCGACCACAGAACCACCCCTGGCCCCCACGTCCCCCCGACGTGGGGGTCAGTCGCGTAGCGGGATGCCCCGGCGGTCGGCGGCCAAGCTGGGCGACCGCCTGGTAGGCCTGCTGCCGCGGGTCCACCGGAAGACCGGCTCCAGGTCCGTACGCGGGGGCGCCCC
>JAOPXW010000221.1 GCA_025964935.1 Friedmanniella sp.
CCCCCGGCCGGCTCCGGCCCCCGCGGACGACGACGACCTCGACATCCCGGACTTCATGAAGTGAGCCTGGGGCCTGCGTGTCGGCACTGAGGTGGTCGGCAACGCAGGCCGCGGGCGGTAATCTCGCCTGCAGACCGACCGGACCCACCGACCAGGTGGGCTCGGCGCGGCGAGGTCGGACCCACGGGCCCGGCGTCGCCGGCGGGCACCGACGACACGCGAGGACGACGAGATGGCGGAACGACTGAAGCGGGCAGCAGCATGGCTGGGTCTGGTCACCGATGACCGCTACGGCGACTACGACGACCGTGACACCGGTGAGGAGCAGACCGAGGGCATCAGCCGCGACGAGCTCCTGGCGCACGACCGGTCGGCCAGCGTGACCCCGCTGGAGGCCAAGCGCCCGAGCCCGACGTCCGGTCCGAGCACCGCGGTGGCCCCCACCGCCCCGCCCCGGCAGAGCACCCCGGCGCCCACGCCGGCCCCCCAACCCCGAATGGCTGACGTGTCCCGCATCATCACGGTCCACCCCCGGACCTACAACGAGGCCCGCACCATCGGGGAGCACTTCCGGGACGGCGTCCCGGTGATCATGAACCTCTCCGACATGGAGGACGTGGACGCCAAGCGCCTGGTCGACTTCGCCGCCGGGCTGATCTTCGGCCTCCGCGGGACCATCGAGCGGGTCACCAGCAAGGTCTTCCTGCTCTCGCCGCAGAACGTGACCGTCGCGGCCGAGGACAAGGAACGGATCGCCGGCGGGTTCTTCAACCAGAGCTGACTTCCGCCGCCGGGCTAGGCTGGAACCCTGCACCGGGACACCGGTGGAGCACCCTTCGAGATAGGCCTGACACCGTGTTCGTCGTAGGAATCGTCATCAGCTGGGTCCTCTGGATCTTCCTCCTGATCCTCTTCGCGCGGATGATCCTGTCCTGGGTGCCCGTCCTGGTCCGCGACTGGGAGCCACGCGGCCCGATGCTGGTCGTCGCCGAGGTCATCTACTCGATCACCGACCCGCCGCTGCGGGCGCTGCGCAAGGTGCTGCGCCCCGTACGGGTCGGCAACATGATGCTGGACCTCGCCTTCATCGGGTTGGCCATCCTGGTCAGCATCCTGATGCAGGTGAACAACGCCGTCTTCTTCTGAGCGGCCGAACAGGCGCGCCGACCTCGTCGGGGAAGCATGTACGGGGCGGTTTGATTGGGTACGGTATGACGGCTGGGCCGTCTGCCCCGCCCCACTGCTCCACACCGAATCACCGAGGTGAACGATGACGCTGTCCCTGGACGATGTGCGCAACAAGCGGTTCCGGATGGCCCGCAAGTCCGGCTACGAGGTCCTGGAGGTCGACGAGTTCGTCGACGAGGTCGAAGAGGCCTTCGCCCAGCTGGTCGAGGAGAACGAGAACCTCAAGAAGCAGGTGGACTCGTTGCGGTCCTCCGCCCCTGCCCCGTCCGCTCCTGCCGCGTCCGCTCCTGCCGCGTCCGCCCCGGCGGCGAAGGAGGCGCCGGCTGCCGCCGTCGACCAGCCCGCCGCGGCTGCCCCCGCCCCCACCTCCCCGGCGGCGCCCCCCATCACCCCCATCGTGGTGACGACCAGCAAGGAAGCCAGCCACGCGGTCGTACGGCTGGTGGAGCTGTCCACCGACCAGGCCGAGCGTCTGGTCGCCGAGGCCACCGCTGAGGCGGAGAAGATCCGCTCGGACGCGGCCTCCTCGGCCGAGCAGACGACCACCTCGGCGCAGACCCACGCCGACCAGGTGCAGTCCGACGCGAAGGCCCAGGCCGACCAGGTGACGGCCGAGGCCAAGGAGCGCGCCGAGCGCCTCGACGTCGAGACCAGCACCCGACGTCGCGAGCTGTTCGGTCAGCTCGAGCAGGAGCGCGACCAGCTGAGCTCCGCGGTGCACGAGCTGCGCGAGTTCGAGCAGTCCTACCGGTCCAACCTCACCGGCCAGCTGCGGAGCCAGATCGAGACCCTGGAGTCGGCGCACGCCGAGCCCGCCGACACCCCGGCGGCCCTGCAGGACCCTGCACCCGCCGGGGCGACCGCCCCGGACGCGGAGGCGGGTGAGCCCGCAGCCGCCTCGGACTCCGACGGCTCCTCGGCCCCGAGTGACACGCCTCGGCTGGACGCCCTGCTCGGCGACCAGCGCTAGAGACACGACCCGCGGCTCGACGCGACGCCGGACCCGCACCTGGTGCGGGTCCGGCGTTCGTCGTTCCGCCTCAGGCGGCATTACGGCGACGAAAGTGCCTCGGTCGTTGAACATTTGCCTGATGCCGCCTAGTGTCTCTGCGACACGTCACGCACAGGGGGTCCCATGACGACGGCGAAGTCCGCGGCGGTGCCCGCACCGACCCGCGCCCGCCGGACGAAGACCCCGTCCGCGCACGACGGTCAGGCGGCAGCGATCCACGCTGCCCCCGCTGAGCATCGAGAGAAGCAGGTCACGACGGTGAATGTGAAGACACTGCCCGTACGCCCCGGTGAGGACCCCTGGACCGAGGAGGAGCTGGAGGAGGTCAAGGACACCCTCGAGGAGGACGTCAAGCGCTTCCAGACCCAGATCGAGACCTCGACCGCCGAGCTGGTCGGGCTGCTCCGCGACGGCAGCGAGGGTGCCGGGCGCGACCCCGCCGACGTCGGCTCGGCCAACTTCGAGCGCGACGCCGAGATGTCGCTGGCCAACAACGCCCGCGAGATGCTCGACCAGTCCAAGCTCGCTCTGCGCCACATCCGGCTCAACACCTACGGCAGCTGCGACAACTGCGGCCAGCCGATCGGCAAGGGTCGCCTGCAGGCCTTCCCGCGCGCCACGCTGTGCGTGACCTGCAAGCAGCGCGAGGAACGCCGATAGCGGACCAGGGGTCGACCCGGGGCCCGGTCGTGACGCGGTCCCGGGTGGTGTTCGGGGCCGTGGCCGCGGTCGGCCTGCTGCTGGACGTCTCGACCAAGATCTGGGCGGTCGCCGCGCTGGAGCCGCTCGTCCCGGTCCAGGTCCTGGGCCCGGTCCTCGCCCTGCGGCTGATCCGCAACCCGGGGGCGGCCTTCAGCTCCGGCGAGCGTTTCACCTACGTCTTCTCGGTCGCCGCGATCGCCGTGCTGCTCTTCGTCTGGCTGCGGTTGGCCCCCCGGCTGCGCCACTCCGGCTGGGCGGTGGCCCTGGGGCTGCTGTCGGCCGGGGTCAGCGGCAACCTGGTCGACCGGCTGTTCCGCTCACCGGGGGTCCTGCGGGGTCACGTGGTGGACTTCCTCGAGCTGCCCCACTGGCCCATCTTCAACGTGGCCGACATCTGCATCACCTCGGCGGCGATCCTGATCATGTACCTCTCGGTGGTCAGGAACGTGGGGATGGCCGGCGAGCACTACGGCCGACCCGTCGCGGCGGCCCAGCCGGCCGGTTCGCCCGAGCCGCGCGACCCCGGAGCGTCCTGATGGGGGAGCACAAGGTCGCCCTGGTCCCGGACGGGCTGGAGGGTGAGCGGGTCGACGCGGTCATCGCCCGGATGTTCGGGCTGTCCCGCAGCCGCAGCGCCGAGCTGGCCGCCGCCGGCCGCGTCCGGCTGGACGGGGCCGAGGTCGGCAAGGCCGACCGGGTGAGCGGCGGCGCGATGATCGAGGTGGAGCTGGACGACGGCCCCCGGGTGGCCCAGGTCCGCCCCCGTACGGTCGAGGGTGTCGGGATCGTCTACGACGACGCCGACATCGTGGTGGTGGACAAGCCGGTCGGCGTCGCGGCCCACCCCAGCCTCGGCTGGGACGGCCCGGACGTGGTGAGCCACCTGGCCGGGGCCGGCTTCCGGATCTCGACCTCCGGGGTGCCGGAGCGGCAGGGGATCGTGCAGCGCCTCGACGTCGGCACCTCGGGGCTGATGGTGGTGGCCAAGAGCGAGATCGCGTACACCGTGCTCAAGCGGGCGTTCAAGGCCCGGACCGTGGACAAGACCTACCACGCGCTGGTCCAGGGCCACCCGGACCCGTTCACCGGCACCATCGACGCCCCGATCGGGCGGCACCCCGGTGCGGACTGGAAGATGGCGATCACCGAGGGCGGGCGGCACAGCGTGACCCACTACGACACCCTCGAGGCCTTCGTCGGCACCACCCTGCTCGAGATCAAGCTCGAGACCGGCCGGACCCACCAGATCAGGGTGCACATGGCCGCGACCAAGCACCCCTGCGTCGGAGACCCGACCTACGGTGGCGACCCGGTCCTGGCGGCCCGGCTGGGGCTGGAGCGCCAGTGGCTGCACGCCGTACGGCTCGGCTTCGTGCACCCGACCAGTGGCGACCCGGTCGAGTTCCGCTCGCCCTACCCGGCCGACCTGCAGCACGCCCTCGACGTGGTGTCCGCGGCCTGAGCCGTACGCCCGCTGTGCCCGAGCACACCAGTGACCGGGTTGGTCCGGACGCCCCGGGGCGACTTCGCTAAGGTCGACGTGTGCGTAGAGCGAAGATTGTCTGCACGCTGGGGCCGGCCTCGTCCGCCCCCGAGCGTCTACTGGAGTTGGTCGAGGCGGGGATGGACGTCGCCCGGCTCAACATGAGCCACGGCGAGTACGCCGACCACGAGAAGAACCTCAACAACGTCCGCGCGGCGTCGAAGCAGGCCGGTCGGCCCGTGGGGGTCCTGGCGGACCTGCAAGGTCCCAAGATCCGCCTCGGGCGGTTCGCGAACGGCAAGGAGACGCTGGCCTACGGTGCCACCTTCGCCATCACCGTCGACGATATCCAGGGGACCGTCGACCGCTGCTCGACGACCTACAAGGGTCTGCCGGGCGACGTCTCGGTCGGCGACTCGATCCTGATCGACGACGGGCGGATCGCCCTGGAGGCCACCGAGGTGACCGCCACCGACGTGATCACCAAGGTCGTCGTCGGCGGCCCGGTGAGCAACAACAAGGGCATCAACCTGCCCGGGGTCGCGGTCAGCGTCCCGGCCATGAGCGACAAGGACAGCGACGACCTGCGCTGGGCCCTGCAGCACGGCATCGACATGGTCGCGCTGTCGTTCGTCCGCAGCGCCAAGGACATCGAGATCGTGCACCAGATCATGGCGGAGGAGGGCCGCAGGGTCCCGGTCATCGCCAAGATCGAGAAGCCCCAGGCCGTGGCCAACCTGGACGAGATCATCGACGCCTTCGACGCGGTGATGGTCGCCCGCGGTGACCTCGGCGTCGAGCTCCCGCTCGAGGAGGTGCCGCTGGTGCAGAAGCAGATCGTCACCGCGGCGCGGCGCTGGGCCAAGCCGGTCATCGTCGCGACCCAGATGCTGGAGTCGATGATCTCGGCGCCGCGTCCCACCCGGGCCGAGGCCTCCGACGTCGCCAACGCCGTCCTCGACGGTGCCGACGCGGTGATGCTGTCCGGTGAGACCAGCGTCGGGGAGTACCCCGTCGTGACGGTGCGCACCATGGCCCGGATCGTGGAGAACACCGAGCAGCACGGTCTCGACCGGATGCAGGACATCGACTGGGACCCGCACACCACCAGCGGCGTGATCACCAAGGCCGCCGCGGAGGTGGGTCAGCGCATCGACGCCAAGTTCCTGGTCGCGTTCACGACCTCGGGTGACTCGGCCCGTCGGCTCGCCCGGCTGCGCTCGCCGATCCCGGTGCTCGCGTTCACCCCGACCCCGGAGACCCAGGCCCAGCTGACGCTGAGCTGGGGCGTGGAGTCCTTCCTGGTGCCGATGGTGGACCACACCGACGACATGATCCGCCAGGTCGACAAGGCCCTCACCGAGACCGGCCAGATCTCGGACGGGGAGCGCGTCGTGATCGTCGCCGGGTCGCCCCCCGGGGTGTCCGGCCACACCAACATGATCCGCGTACGCCGGATCGGCGCCCCGCTCTGAGCGGTCTTCGCTGACTCTCGACCGCACCGGTCACGTCGGGCCCCGGCCCGGCGTGGCCGGTTCGTCATTCCCGCCGGGTGGCGAGAGGGAGCGCCGGTGGGGAGGGGGAGATGCCGGGGGAGAAGGAGTGCCGGGAAGGGGAGTCGAACCCCTATGTCCTTGCGAACAGGCGGGTTTGAGCCGCCCGCGTATACCATTCCGCCACCCCGGCCGGGGTCTGC
>JAOPXW010000246.1 GCA_025964935.1 Friedmanniella sp.
GGGAAGGGCCGAGCAGCCCGGCAGCGCCAGCAGCACGGCGAGCCCCGCCACCCACGCCCGCGACCGGCGCCACCGGTCGGGCAGGTCTGCGCGCATGACGGGGAGCGTACCCAGCGGACCCAGCCCGGCCGGTCCGGTGCCGCGCGGGTCCGGGGTCACCCGGTCGGGCGCACCTCGGCGGCGTGGTCGGCCAGCACCTCGACCAGCACCCGCCGGGCCTCGACCGCCACGCCCGGGTCGTGGCCCTCGTCGCGGGCCAGGGTGATCAGCGCCTTCCACAGCGCCCAGCCCCGTCCGCGCGACCAGGTCGCCGCGTCCACGCCCCGGGCGGACCGGAACGCCGACCGGCTGGATCCCCTCAGGACGGTCCAGGCGATCGCCACGTCGCACGCCGGATCTCCGACCCCGGAGGTGCCGAAGTCGATCACGGCGGCGAGCCGGCCGTCCTGGACCAGCAGGTTGCCGAAGGCCACGTCGCCGTGGAACCAGACCGGGGCCTCGGTCCAGGTCGCGGCCAGAGCGTCCTCCCAGACCGCGGACGCCGCCCGCTGCGGGACGGCGGAGCCCAGCGCGACCAACGCCTCCCGCGTCTCGGCGTCGTAGGTGCTGAGCGGGCCACCGCGGAAGAAGTTGTGCTCCCCCGGCTCCGGGCCGTCGGCGGGGTCGACCCCGGCCAGCGCGACCAGGAACCCGGCCAGGGCGACGGCCAGATCATTCAGGTCGCGCACGGCCTCCCGACGAGCCGGCTCTCCCTCCAGCCAGCGGTAGATCGACCACGCGTACGGGTAGCCGCACCCCGGCGCCCCCTGGGCCACCGGGGTCGGGATTGGCAGCGGGAGCTGCGGGGCCAGCACCGGCAGCCACCGCTGCTCCTTGGCCACGCCCTGGGCGTACCAGGGGCCGTTGGGCAGGCGTACGGTCAGGTCGTCGCCGAGCCGGAAGGTGCTGTTGTCCCAGCCGTTGTGCACGAAGGGGCGCACCGGCAGGTCGGCCCACCGGGGGAACTGCGCGGCCACCAGCCGGCCCGCCAGGGCGGCGTCGATCTCGGACCGGTCCATCGTCGTCGAGCGGCTCAGGCCGGGCCGCGGGTGCGCGGCTTCTCCTCGCCGGGCCGGCTCTCGTAGTCCTGCCGGGACCCGCACACGCCCGCCTTGGCGCAGCTCATCGTCGCCCCGCTGGCCTTCATCCGGACCAGGACGGCGTCGGCGGGGACCTGGTGGCCCACCACGACCCCGTCCCCCTCGGGGGTGCTCACCTGGGTGCCCACCGCGGGCGCCTCGCGGGCGAACTCGGTGTAGAGCGGGTGCTCGTACTTCAGGCAGCACATCAACCGACCGCAGGCCCCCGAGATCTTCAGCGGGTTGGGCGGCAGGTCCTGGGCCTTGGCCATCCGCAGGCTGACCGGCTCGAAGTCCTTCAGGAAGGTGGCGCAGCACAGGTCGCGACCGCAGTTGCCCAGGCCCCCGACCACGCTGGCGGCGTCCCGACTGCCGATCTGACGCAGGTCGATCCGGGCCTGCAGGCTGCGGGCCAGCTCCCCGACCAGCACCCGGAAGTCCACCCGGTGCGGCGCGGTGAAGTACAGCACCACCTGCTGGTCGAACTCGCCGCCGGAGTCGAGGAAGTCGACCGCGACGATCTTCATCGGCAGGCCGTGGCGACGGATCAGCTGCTTGGCCACCACCTTGGCCTCGGCCCGGCGCCGCCGGTTGGTCGCATCTCGCTGCAGGTCGGCCTCACTGGCGGGCCCGGCGCACACGGGCAGGTCGCGGAGCCCCTCGTCGTCGTCCACCTCTTCGGGGGCCCACACGCACTCGGCCACCTCCGGCCCCGACTCGGTCGGGACCAGCACATGCTGCCCGACCCGGTAGGAGGCATCCCCGGGGTCGAGATAGTAGAGGCGGCCGTAGCGCAGGAACGACACCGCCATCACGCGTGGCATAGCCGCCACCCTAGTGGCGTGTGAGGTTGTTTGACCCCGGAAAGGGTGGAAGCCCGGCAGATGCGGGTCTGCCGGGCTTCCGGGTGGGCATTCTGGGGGGCAGGGACCCACCCTCGCTCGGTTACGTCGGGGGCTCGCGCGCCGGCGGTCTCCCGTCGGGGTCACGGTCGCGCCGTGAGGCGGACCGAGAGTGCGAACTCTTCGAGCGTATGGCGTGACCACCAGCAATGCAACGACCGGTGGTGGTCCCGTGTCGTGGCGTCAGCCTTCGACCAACCCGATCAGGGTGGCCTCCACGGCCAGCAGCGGGGCGACGTTACCCTCCAGCGCGGTCCGGCAGCCGAGCAGGGCGTCGATCCGGCGGAGAGTGGACTCGGGGCTGGACCGCCGGGCCAGGACGGCCATCGGCGCCTCGAGCTCCGCGTTGACCAGCGAGGCGCCCGATCGGGTCTGCAGGCTGAGCACGTCCCGGTAGAAGCCGGTCAGCTCGGTCAGAGCGCGGTCGATCGCGTCCCGCTGGAAGCGCTTGGCTCGGGCCTTCTGCTGGTCGTCGAGCTCCTTCAGGGCCGCCTGGGCCTGCCGCGGTCGCGCGCCCCGGGTCCCGTAGCCCAGGGCCTCCTCCAGCGCCGCTCGCTCCCGGGCGTCCAGGTCCGCGGTGGCCGCGCCCGCCTCCTCCGCGCACGCCTCGACCAGGTTGGCCGCCGCCGTCAGGCAGGCCCCCAGCCCGGTGAGCTGCAGCGGGATCTGCAGGATCTCCCGGCGGCGGTTCCGGGCCTTCTCGTCGCGGGCCAGCACCCGCGCCCGCCCCACGTGACCCTGGGCCACCCGGGCCGCGTACGCCGCCAGCGCCGGGTCGACCCCGTCCCGGCGCTCGAGCAGCTGGGCCACCGCCGCCACGGTGGGCGTGGCCAGGCTGAGCAGCCGACACCGGGAGCGGATGGTGACCACGACGTCGTCGGAGGTGGGAGCGCACAGGATCCAGACCGTCTTCGGGGCCGGCTCCTCGATGCTCTTCAGCAGCGCGTCGGCCCCGCGCTCGGTGACCCGGTCGGCGTCCTCGACCACGATCACCTGACGCCGGCCCAGCGTCGGGCTCATGGCGGCGCGGCGGACCAGCTCCCGCACCTCCTCGACCCCGATGGACAGCTGCTCGGTCCGGACCAGGGTGACGTCGGGATGGGCCCCCGACAGCGCGGTCCGGCAGTCGTTGCAGGTCCCGCACCCGCCGTTGGCGCACTGCAGGGCCGCCGCGAACGCCCGGGCCGCGTTGGAGCGGCCCGAGCCCGGTGGCCCGGTGACGAGCCAGGCGTGGCTCATGGCGTGGGAGTCTCCGGCCACGGCGCGCCGCAGCACCCGGACGGCCGCGTCCTGCCCGATCAGGTCCGACCAGACCCCGGTGACCACCGGATCGGTGCGGTCCGGCCCGGCGGGGAGGGTGCCCCTGCTCATGGGGTCATCCTGCCCGCCGGGTCTGACAGTTCCGCGTCGATCGACCCGGGCCCGGCCGGCTCGGCACCGCGGTGGGCGCCCGGACCCGGCTCGTCGAGCAGCGGCGCGAGCCGTACGCGGATCCGGTCCTCGATCTCCTCGCGGGTGCGGCGGGCGTCGAGCACCAGATAGCCGCCCGGGTCGCGGGCGGCCAGGGCGAGGAAGAAGTGCCGGGCCCGGTCGTGGAACGGCTCACCGGCGGCTTCGAGCCGGTCCTTGTCGAGCTTGGTGCCGACGGCCAGCCCCGGGTCGACGTCGAGCAGCACGGTCAGGTCGGGCCGCAGGTCGGCGGTGGCCCAGCGCGCCACCCACTCGACCTCCTCAGGGTCCAGCACCCGGCCGGCGCCCTGGTAGGCGATCATCGAGTCGACGTACCGGTCGCAGACGACCACCGCCCCCCGTGCCAGGGCCGGCCGGACCACACTGGCCAGGTGCTGCGCCTTGTCGGCGGCGTAGAGCAGGGCTTCGGCGCGGGGGTCCACCTCGCCGGTGGCCGGGTCGAGCACGATGGCCCGGACCTGACGACCCAGGCCTGAGTCACCCGGCTCAAAGGTCCGCACGACCTCGCGCCCGCGGACGTGCAGCCAGGCGCACAGCCGTTCCACCTGGGTCGACTTGCCCACACCGTCGCCGCCCTCGAAGACCACGAAGACCCCGGGCGTCGCCGCGGGAGGGCTCACGAGGGCAGCTTCTTGCCGACCTTGGCCCAGTCGGCCACGAACTGGACCCGGACCCGGCGGGCCTCGTCGGCCTCCCGCTCGAAGGCACGACCCGCCAAGAACGCCTCCTCCGGGGTGAGCCCGGAGGCCAGGGTCAGCGCATCGGCCGCGTCGGCCTGGTTGGCGTGGATGGCCGCGAGCAGCCCACTGATCGGACCGATCCGGCGCAGGATGCGGGTGGCGCCGTCGGGGCAGACGTGCCGCCCGATACCGGCCACCGCCTGCACCTGGGCGAGCGCGCGCCAAGCCTGTTCCCACTGGTCGGTCGGGGAGTCCGGGGTCAACCCGTCGGCCACGGTGCGCAGCCGCGCCGTCACCGCCCGGATCAGCTCGTTCATGACAACCTCGGCCGGCTGGGTCCGGGGCTGCGCCCGGGACAGCGGCAGGGTCTCGGACTCACTCAGCCGGGGGTTCCGAACGGCCACGACGAGCCGCTCCAGCAGGGTCAGGTAGCGCTCGCTGCGCAGCCGGGAGAGCAGGTGCTCCCGGGCTGCGGCGTCGCCGCCCTCGGCCGGTCCGGCCTGCAGGATGATCCAGTCCAGCTCGTCGTAGAGGTCCTCCAGCCACTCGGGGTCCAGCACGAAGGCGAGCCCCTTCAGCTCGGTCCGCAGCATGGCGGCCTCGTCGGCCAGCTGGGCGACCCGGCCCACGTCCCCGCCCCGGATGGCCAGGTCGGCCTCGACGATCCCCCGCAGCCGGGCGGAGAACAGCTGGGAGAGGAACTTGCGGAAGGAGGCGGTCGGGTCGAACGGCTGCGGCTGCGGAAGGTCCGTGGGGCCGGTCGCCGGGGCCCCGAGCCGGGTCACCAGCCGCGGGAACCGCGGCACCTGGGTCGCCCCCGCCTGCACCAGCGCCCGGTCCAGCCAGCCGGTCTGCTCGTCGGTCAGCCCCGGGCCCACCGGTGTCAGCATCACCTCGCGGTAGCGGGCGGTGGTCAGGCCGCCCCGGCGTACGGTCACCTTGTCGTCGCGCAGCAGCGCCATCGTGGTGCCCCGGTCGTCCCGCAGCGCGAACTCCCGCCGGTCGCAGCTCAGCGCGGCCACCGGGCCGAGGGTGGCTCGCCGCCGCAGCGGGCGCAGCAGGTCGGCGAACTCCTCGGGCAGGTCGGCGTGCCCCATCAGCTCGATGCGGTCCTTGGGCAAGAGCGGCTGCCAGTCCGGCGCGGTCATGAACCACTCGCCCCGGCCGTCGAGCACCCGGTGGGCCAGCAGCACCCCGGAGCGGATCAGCCGATGGTCCGGGGCGTCGAGGAGGGTCACGTCGATGGAGTACGCCGCGTTGTGGCCGGCTCGCGCCACCAGGTTGTGCAGCCCCAGCTCGGGGTTGATCATCCGCGGGGACGGAGCGCTGTAGGGCAAGTCGTAAAGCCGCTGACCGGGGGGCCGGGGACGCGGCGTACGGGTGGCCCCGGCGGTCACCGAGACGAACCCGGCCACCGCCACCGGCGGCACCACCGGCAGGGCCACGACAGGCTCCTCTCCGGGCCCAGAGGTACGTCTCCGGTCGCCCTTGCCCGCTCGCCCGGCCTTGCCGTCCCGACCGGGCTTGCCGGCCCGACCGGGCTTGCCGGCCCGCTCCGCCTTGCCCGGCCGCTCCGCCTTGGCGGCCTTGTCCGGTCGCCCGGTCTTGCCCGGTCGCCCC
>JAOPXW010000301.1 GCA_025964935.1 Friedmanniella sp.
AGGCACGGAACAGACGCCTCTCGGTGTCACGGTGTCGTTGGCCCCACTGCTCGATCAGAGGGGCGCTGGGGGCAGGCAGGTCGGCCGTGGAGGTCAGCCCCGAGACCCGTTGCACCAGGGCCTCGACCTCCGGCGCCGCCGGTCCGGCGGCCGCTACGCCCCGCAGCCTCCACCCCGTCCGACCCCGCACCTTTCGTGCTCCACCTCACCGACAGGAACGTCCCGTGACCGCACCGTACGCCGCCGACCCCACCCCCACCCCCGAGGCGCCGCCCGTGCGCTCCCTGCGGCTGGGGGTGGCCGGGCCGGTCGGCACCGGCAAGAGCTCGCTGATAGCGCTGCTGTGCCGCGAGCTCGGCACCGAGCTCAGCCTCGCGGTGATCACCAACGACATCTACACCGACGAGGACGCCCGGTTCCTGCGCTCGGCCGGGGTGCTCGCCCCCGAGCGGATCCGCGCGGTCGAGACCGGCGCGTGCCCGCACACCGCCATCCGGGACGACGTGACCCAGAACCTGCTGGCCGTCGAGGACCTGGAGCGGGACTTCTCCCCGGTCGACCTGGTCCTGGTGGAGTCCGGCGGGGACAACCTGACGGCCACCTTCTCCCCGGCCCTGGTCGACGCCCAGTTCTTCGTCCTGGACGTGGCCGGCGGGGGTGACGTGGCCCGCAAGGGAGGGCCGGGTATCGCCCGGGCCGACGCCCTGATCGTCAACAAGACCGACCTGGCGCCGTACGTGGGGGTGGACGTCGCCGAGATGGTGCACGACGCCGAGCACGCGCGGGACGGTCGCACCGTGATCGCCCTGTCCCGGACGGACCCGGCGTCGGTGGCCCGGCTGAAGCAGTGGGTGCTCGACACCCTGGCCACCTTCCGGGCCGGCACCCTGGTGCCGCAGGACCCGGGGCCGATGGCCCCGCACCGCCACGCGGGGGAGGCCGACGAGGCGCCCGGGGAGGCCCACACCCACACCGACGGGACCGTGCACCGGCATGTCTGAGCCGGCAGGGCGAACCACCACGGATCGGACGTGGGCCGGCCGAGGGCACCGGTGAGGACCCAGGTCGTCGTCGAGCGGCGGGACGGCCGGACCCGGGCCCGGCTGAGCAGCGGGCTGCTGCGGGCCCAGCTGATGCGGAGCCCCGCTGACCGCTGCCGGGTGGGGCTGCTGGCGACCACGGCCCTGCTGCTCGGCGGGGACGAGGTCGAGCTGGAGGTGGAGGTCGGCCCCGGGGCCGTGCTGGACCTGTTCGACGTGGCCGGGACGGTGGCGTACCACGGTCGCGGCCGTACGGCGTCCTGGCGGGTCGCGCTGACGGTGGCCGAGGGGGCGGTGCTGCGCTATGCCGGGGCCCCCTTCATCGTGGCCGACGGCGCCGACGTGCTGCGCGGCACGACGATCACCTGTGCGGTCTCGGGGCGGCTGGACCTGCGCGACACCGTGGTCCTGGGTCGGAGCGGCGAGGTCGGCGGACGGCTGCGGAGTCGGACCGCGGTCGACGTGGGCGGGCGGCCGGTGTGGCGCGAGGACCAGGTGCTGGACGCCGCCGCCGGGCGGGGTCGGCCGGGGATGCTGGGGGACCTGCGGGTGCTCGACACCATCGTGTCGCTGCGGCCGACCGGGGAGGACGACATCCCGGCCGGGACCGTCCCCGGTGGTCGGGGGACGACCGGGGACGGGGCGGACGCGGTCCGGTTCAGGCTCGTGGAGGGGGTGGGCACCGTCGAGCGTTACCTCGGCCGGGAGTTGGGAACCTCTCCCCTGCACGTCGGGTGGGCGGGTCCGCGGGGGACGGGCCAACGGTCAGGCCCGGCTCGTCCGGAGGATCAGCCCGTGCACGCAGGGACGCTGCCGTCCTGAGGGGATGAGCGCGGCGACGATCCGTTCCAGCCGGCTCCGAGCGGATCAGCCCACCGGGGTCTGGACGGCTCCCGCGGACGGGGTCGCAGCCGGTGCCGACGGGGTGCCGGCGGTGGCGCTGGGCTCCGGGGTCACCCCGGTGCTCGGGGTGGCGCTGGGGGTGGGCGCAACCGGAGCCGACGGCGTGCCCGACGGCGTGGCCGTGGCGCTCGGGGTCTCCGATGGGGTCGCCTCGGGCGTCGCCTTCGGGGTGGCCGTGCTCGCGGCGGGGGCCAGCCCGCCGACCCGGGCGACCGTCGTGCCCGTCCCGCCGGACAGGTTGTGACCGTACGCCAGCTCGAAACCGGTGATGGAGACCGCGGCGAGGGCGAACGCCAGAACGGCACCGACCAGCATGCTGCGTCCCTCGCGGGCCCGGGAGGGAGGCGTGCGGGTGACCGACGGCGTACGCGGTGCCTCGGGCTGGACCGGGGCCCGGGTCAGCTCGTCCGGACCCCGCCCCGACCGGACGTCGACCCGGGCGGGCATCGTGTCCGAGGCAACCCCCTCGGACGGACCGACCCGACCGGAGAAGACGGTCCGGACCTTCTCCCGGGTCGTACGCAGGGACGCGGTGTAGAGCGTTCCGGCGACGGCGGCCACGATGCTGGCCATCGCGGCGCCGGCCACGGTTCCGGCCAGGCTGAACCGTGAGCCCAAGAAGGCGGCGGTCATGGCGGCGAGCGCCCCGCCGATGATCTGGGTGACCGAGAGGTCGAGGGTGCGCGCGCGGGGCTCCGGCGCAGTGCCGGGCGGAGGCGTGCTCTGGGCGGGGGAGTGCTGTGTGGTGCTCATAGTCCTCAGTGGTGTGCGGGCGTGGTGACCGCATCGCGGCGGTCTCGTCCACCCGGGTCAACGCCTGATCGTCCCGATTCGTTGTCAGCAGCGCGGAAGAGTGACCAGACCCACACCGCCGCGAACAGGGCCGGGAACGACAGCACCCCCGGACCCTGAGGGGTCCGGGGGTGCTGGCTGGCGTCAGCGACTAGTGCTTCGAGCCTTCGGTGGTGGTCCCACCACTGGTGATGAAGTGGTGTCCGTCGTCGTGACCGTTCCCGCCGTCACCGTCACCGTGGTGGCCGTTGCCGTGCCCGATCCCGTCGTGGCCGGTCTCGAGCTCGTGCCCGTTCCCGTCCCCGTGGTGGGCGGCCTCCTCCAGCTCGGCCCGCGTCGGCTTCCGCAGCGTGTCGATGAAGTAGAACCGGCTGGCCTTACGGCGCAGCTGCTCGAGGCGGAGCTCCCGGGACGACATGTCGCCCATCTCCTCGGCGGGCAGCAGGGCGGGGTGCTCCTCGTGCTGGGTGAGGGTGTACGCCTCGCCCTGGCTGATCGGCCGGTGCATCTCGGAGTACTGACCCGACGGGTCCCGCTCGATGATGCCGGACTCGGCCCCGTGCAGCAGGCGCTCGGCGTCGGAGCGCTGGAGCCCGACGCAGATGCGCTTGGTGACGATGAAGGCGAGCACCGGAGCCACGAAGACCGCGACCCGGAGGAAATAGGTCACCGCGTTCAGCGACACGTGGAACTGGGTGGCGACGAGGTCGTTGCCGCCGCCGATCCAGAACATCGCGTAGCAGGTCATGGCCGCGACACCGAAGGCGGTCCGGGTCGGGTTGTTCCGGGGACGCTCCAGGATGTGGTGCTCCTTCTTGTCCCCGGTGACCCACGCCTCGACGAACGGGTAGATGGCCATCAGACCGAACATCAGACCCATCAGGCCGAGTCCGGGGATCGCGACGTTCCAGGACCAGGTGGTCCCGCCGATGTGGGACTCCCAGTTCGGCATGATCCGGATCGCACCCTCGACGAAACCCATGTACCAGTCGGGCTGCGAGCCGGCGGTGACCTCGGTGGGGGTGTACGGGCCGAACATCCAGAGCGGGTTGATCTGCATCAGGGCACCCATCAGGGTGACGACGCCGAAGACGATGAAGAAGAAGCCACCGGCCTTGGCCATGTAGACCGGGAAGATCGGGTAGCCCACGACGTTGCCCTCGTTGCGGCCCGGGCCGGGGAACTGGGTGTGCTTGTGGTAGACCACGAGCGCCAGGTGGGCCGCGATCAGACCGAGCAGGATGGCCGGGACCAGCAGGATGTGGACCATGTAGAGCCGGGGGATGATCAGCTCACCCGGGTACTGGCCGCCGAAGACGAAGAACTCCGCCCACGTGCCGATCAGCGGGATGGACCGGATCAGGCCGTCCACGAACCGCAGGCCGGTCCCGGACAGCAGGTCGTCGGGCAGCGAGTAGCCCGCGAACCCCTCGATCAGGCCGAGCGACAGCAGGCCGACACCGAGCAGCCAGTTCAGCTCACGGGGCTTGCGGAACGCGCCGGTGAAGAAGATCCGGAGGCTGTGGGTGAGCATCGCGGCGATGAACAGCATGGCCGCCCAGTGGTGCATCTGCCGCATCAGCAGGCCACCGCGGATGTCGAAGGACAGCGCCAGCGAGGACGCGTACGCCTCCGACATGTGCAGGCCCTTGAGCAGCTGGTAGGAGCCGTTGTACTCGATCTCGCCCATCGACGGCTTGTACCAGATGGTCAGGAAGACCCCGGTCAGCAGCAGGATGACGAAGGAGTAGAGGGCCACCTCGCCCAGCAGGAAGGACCAGTGGTCGGGGAAGACCTTGCGGATGAAGGGTCGGCTCAGGCTGGCCAGGCCCGTGCGCTCGTCGGCCCACTTGGCCGGCCCGGCGGCCCGCTTGAAAACGGGACCGAGCTCCTTCTTGGGGGTGTGGACCTCGACGGCCGTGGTGCCGGCCACCGTCTCTGCTGGTCGTGCCATCAGTTGTCGCCTCGCTTGAAGTCGTGGCTTGAGTCCCGCTCGAAGAAGCTCGGGCCGGTCGGGACGTTGAAACCACTCCGTGCGACGAGGTATCCCTCGGCGTCGGTGGTGATGGGTAGCTGGGGCAGCGCGCGCGCCGCCGGGCCGAAGACCACCAGGCCGGAGTCACCGAGGTCGAAGGTCGACTGGTGGCAGGGGCACAGCAGGTGGTGCGTCTGCTGCTCCCACAGGCTGATGGGGCAGCCGACGTGGGTGCAGATCTTCGAGTAGCACAGGATTCCCCCGACCTGCCAGTCCTGGCGGGAGGCGGGGATCTTGATGGTGTTGGGGTCCATCCGCACGATGATGATGGCCGCCTTGGCCTTCTCCGTGAGCAGCTCCGTGCCCTCGAGGTCCTTCATGTTCTCGGGCTCGGCGTTGACCAGCTGACCGATCTGCAGCTCAGTGGCCTTGATCGGCTCGTAGGTGATGTCGTGGACGAGACGGATGCCCTCTTTCCAGATGGTCGTCTCGATGGTGGCCGCGCGGACCTTCTTGGTGGGCGCGGGGCCCAGGTCGGCGAAGACCGCGATCAGGGGCAGACCCAGGACGCCGAGGGCGCCGATGAGGCTGCGGCCGAGCACCTTGCGCCGGGTGATCTTGGACTCCGCGATGCCGGCGTCGAGCTCCTTGAGGACGTACTCACGGTCCTCCTCGCTGGAGCTCGCCCCGTGCCGGTAGTCGACGGCCTCGTGGTCGTCCATCAGCTGGCGACCCCACTGGACCGCCCCCAGGCCGATCAGCAGCAGAGCCATGCCCAGCGTCAGACCGAGGCCGAGGTTCTTGGCGTTGGCGTGCAGCGGGCCGAAGTCGACGTACGCCGTACGGGGGACGGCGAAGTAGACGACGACGAAGCCGATGGCCAGGACCGGGACCAGGGCGAACATCGTCGCCACCTGCCGGGTGGCCCGGTCGAAGGCCTTCTCGTCGACGTCGGTCAGCCGGGGGAGGTGCTCCTCGTGTCCGGGGTCGACCACCGGGTAGCGGGCGTCCTCGGCCGCGTCCGAGCGCTCGAGGGCGTTCTGCCCGTCGTGGCCGTCCTGACGGCTGATGTCGGTGCTCACTTGGCCTTCGCCCCCTTGGCTGCGATCCAGATCGCGAAACCGACCAGCGAGCCCAGACCCAGGATCCAGGCCCAGAGCCCTTCGCTGACCGGGCCCAGACCACCCAGGGCGAGACCGCCCTGGTTCGGCTGGTCGTGCAGGTTGTTGAGGTAGGCGATGATGGCCCGCTTGTCCTCGGGACGCATGACGCCGTCGGAGAAGACCGGCATCTGCTGCGGACCGGTGATCATCGCCTCGTACAGGTGCTGGTTGCTGACCCCGATCAGCGTCGGGGCGTACTTGCCGCCGGGCAGGGCGCCACCGGCACCCTCGAAGTTGTGGCACGCCGAGCAGTTGGTGCGGAAGAGCTCACCGCCACGGGCGATGTCCTCCTCGCTGATGTTCGCCGGGTTGTACTCAGCCGGGGTCGGGATCGCGGGGCCGGGGCCCAGCGAGGCGACGTAGGCGGCCAGCGCGGCCACCTCCTCCTCGGAGTAGCGGTTCGGCTTGACCGGGGCCTGGGCCGCCGGTCGGGCCATCGGCATCCGGCCGCTGCCGACCTGGAACTCGACCGAGGCCGCTCCGACGCCGGCCAGGGGCGGACCCTGGACGGTCCCGGTGGCCTGGCCCTCGCCGTTCAGGCCGTGGCAGGACGAGCAGCCCACGGCGAACAGGGCCTTGCCCTCGGCCACCTGCTGGCTGTTGCCGGTGTCGGCCGACACCTTCGACGCTGGCGCCACGAACGTGTAGAAGGCACCCATGACGAACAGCGCAAGCACCAGAAGCAGAGCTCTGGCGGCTGGGTGCCGTCGTCGTGATGACAGGAATCGCACGGGTCTGTGCCCTCTCGGTTGTGCTGTTTCAGCGTCTGACAAAGCATTCAGTTGGCGAGGTCGCATCGGATGCGCCGATCCGACCTCAGGATCACTTCAGGATGTAGATCACGCCGAACAGCGCGATCCAGACCACGTCCACGAAGTGCCAGTAGTACGAGACCACGACGGCGCTGACGGCCTGCTCGTGGGTGAAGGTGCGGGCCAGGAAGGTCCGTCCGAGCAGCAGCACGAAGGCGATCAGGCCGCCGGTCACGTGCAGTCCGTGGAAGCCGGTGGCCAGGAAGAAGACCGAGCCGTACACGTTCGACGACAGGGTCAGGCCCTCGTGGAAGAGCGCGGCGTACTCGAAGACCTGGCCGCCGATGAAGAAGGCGCCCATCACGTACGTCAGCACGTACCACTCGCGCAGGCCCCAGCCGCGGATGGCGGCGAGCGAGCCGCTGCGCCGGACCTGACCGCGCTCCGCGGCGAAGACCCCCATCTGGCACGTGAACGAGCTGGCCACCAGGACGCTGGTGTTCAGGATCGCGAACGGGATGTTGAGCTTCTCGGTCTGGGTGTGCCACAGCGTCTCCACCCCGGCGATCACCGCCTGGGAGTCCGTGACGTTGCGGATCGTGAAGTAGGCCGCGAAGAGAGCCGCGAAGAACATCAGCTCAGAGGCCAGCCAGACGATCGTGCCGACCGCGACCATGTCCGGTCGGCCGGCGCGCCCCCGCAGGCGGGACTGCGGGATGGGGTGCAAAGCGCCCTCTGGCTTGGTCATCGATCCAGAGACGGCGTGTGTGTGTAGGGCCACGCGCTCATTATTGCCTCAACCTCCTCACAGGTCACCCCAGGGCGCGCCTTTGTCCATCCGCGGGGCGGCTGGGAGGCCGGTGGAAGCCCGCCCATCGCAGGCAGCGGAAGCTGTCGGTGGGGCCGCCTAGGCTGTCGGCGTGCCCACACTCACGGCTCTGCCCCTGGCGTGGGGTCTGCTGCCGCTGCACGCGACCCCGGCCGACCAGCCACCGCCGCTGACCCCGGGCCGGCTGCTCACGCAGTGGGACCCCGACTGGTGGCTGGTCGTCGGCCTCGCCGTCCCCGCCCTGCTCTACCTGTTCGGCGTCGTGGTGCTGCACCGCCGCGGCACCCGATGGCCGGTGGGGCGGACGCTGTCGTTCCTGGTCGGGGGGATCGGGACGGCCACGGTGGCCACCGTCTCGGCCATCGGGGCCTACGACACCGTGCTGTTCAGCGTCCACATGGTCCAGCACATGCTGCTGATGATGATGGTGCCGCTCTTCATGGCCCTGGGTGCGCCGGTCACGCTGGCGCTGCGGACCCTGCCGGCGCGTCCCCGGGGCTGGCTGCTGTGGCTGCTGCACACCCCGCTGGCTCGCGTGCTGAGCTTCCCGCCGCTGGCCCTGACGCTGTTCATCGCCACGCCGTTCGCGCTCTACTACTCGCCGTTCTACGAGGTGAGCCTGCGGTCCGCCTTCTGGCACGCCTTCGTCCACCTGCACTTCGTCATCGTGGGATCGATGCTGATGTGGCCACTGGTCGGGATCGACCCGGTCCCCGGCAAGATCAGCCACCCGCTCCGGCTGCTGATGCTGTTCCTGATGCTGCCCTTCCACGCGTTCCTCGGCATCACCATCATGGGCTCGGGACAGCTGATCGCCCAGGACTGGTACCTCGCCTTCAACCGGACCTGGTCGCCCAGTCCGGCCGACGACCAGTACCTGGCCGGGGCGATCCTGTGGGGCTCCGGCGACGTGACCGCGCTGGCGATGCTGGTCGCCCTCTTCGTCCAGTGGTTCCGGGCCAGCCAGCGCGAGGCGCGTCGCGAGGACCGGCGGCTGGACCGGCTGGACGCCCAACAGGCACGCTACGATGCACGGGCCCGGACAGACCTCCAGACCAGCGCCGCCGAGTTTCTCGGATCGGCCACCACCAGGTCGGGCACCAGCGACGAACCACGAGCAGGGAGATGATCCATGAGCGCCGAGGGTGCCGCCCCCGCTGCCGATGAGGTGCTGACGGTCCTGCTCTACGCCTCGGACCGGCTGACCCGCGAAAACGTGCGGTTCGCCCTCGGCAAGAAGGTGGCCAGGGACCTGCCGCCGGTCCGGGTCCTGGAGGTCGCGACCCAGCCGGCCGTGCTGACCGCGATGGACGCCGGTGGCATCGACCTGGCGATCCTGGACGGGGAGGCGGTTCCCGGCGGGATGGGCCTGTGTCGCCAGCTCAAAGACGAGGTCTTCGGCTGCCCTCCCATCCTGGTGCTGACCGGCCGGGTCGACGACGCCTGGCTGGCGACCTGGTCCCGGGCCGACGGCGCGGTCGCCCACCCCGTGGACCCGGTCCAGCTGCCGACCGTTGTCGCTGCCCTGCTGCGGGTCTCGACCGGGCGGACCGACCCCACGTCTGTCGACCTGTCGCCCCGCTGAGACCGACCCGCCATGAGCACCCCGCCCAGCCGCACGACCACCTGGCCCGACCTGTTGAGCGGGTTGGTGGCCCGGCAGGACCAGACCGCGGCCGCCACCGGCTGGGCCATGCGGCAGATCCTGGCCGGTGACGCCACCTCGGCGCAGCTGGCGGCGTTCGCGGTGGCCCTGCGGAGCAAGGGTGAGACGGTCGAGGAGATCTCCGGGCTGGCCGACACGATGATCGCGTTCGCCACCCCGATCGAGGTCCCCGGGCCGTCGGTCGACATCGTGGGCTCCGGCGGCGACCGGTCCAACACGGTGAACATCTCCTCGATGGCGGCCATCGTCGCGGCGGGTGCCGGCGCACGGGTGGTCAAGCACGGCAACCGGGCCGCGTCCTCGGCCTGTGGTGCCGCCGACGTGCTGGAGGAGCTCGGGGTGGCGCTCGACGTCCCGCCGGCCGCCCAGGCCGCGGTGGTCGACGCCGCCGGGATCGCCTTCCTCTTCGCCCCGCTCTACCACGCAGGTCTGCGGCACGCCTCAGGTGTGCGACGCGAGCTGGGCATCGCCACCACCTTCAACATCCTGGGCCCCCTGGCCAACCCGGCCCAGCCCGTCGCCCAGGCGGTCGGGGTGGCCGACATCACGGTGGCCGGCCTGATCGCGGGCGTGTTCGCGGCCCGCGGCAACCACGGGCTGGTCGTGCACGGCGGTGACGGGCTCGACGAGCTGACCACGACCACGAGCTCCTCGGTCTGGGTGTACGGCGACGGCCAGGTCACCCGCACCGAGCTCGACCCGGCCGATCTCGGCATCGCCCGCGCCGAGGTCGGCGACCTGGTGGGCGGGGACCCGTCGGTCAACGCCCGGGTGGCCCGCGAGGTGCTGGCGGGACGCACCGGACCGGTCCGGGACGTGGTGCTGCTGAACGCGGCGGCGGCCCTGGTGGCGTACGCGAAGCCGAGTCCGGTCGACCTGCTGGGCCAGTTCGAGCAGCAGCTCGACCGGGCCCGCGAGGCCATCGACTCCGGCGCGGCGGAGCAGACCCTGGCCCGCTGGGTGCAGGCGAGCCGGTCAGCCCACGCGTAGCGACTCCAGCGAC
>JAOPXW010000318.1 GCA_025964935.1 Friedmanniella sp.
TGGTGGGCGACACCGTTCGCCGCCTGGGTGGATGAGTCTGCAGCGGCGCTGTCAGTCATGGGTCTCCTTGACGATGGGACGGCTGGGCGTCGACTACCTCGACGCCCAAGCGAGTCACGCTGGAGGCCGGCGAGTAGGTCGGCTCGACGGGCGGTACACCAGCGAGCTCGCCTACTGGTGGCGAGCCTGCGCGGCGACCTCGTCCACCACCAAGCTGATGTTCTCGGCACCGGCGCGGCGCTGGTCGTCCCTGTTGCCGCGTACGTCGGCCGCAAAGCGTTGAGCCTCCGCCTCGTGCTCGAGGACGATGAAGGTGTGCGAACCGACCCCATCCGCACCAGAGGTCCAGAAGCCCGTCACCAGGCCAGGTAGCTCGCCAACACCCGAGACGACCCGCTGCAGCTCCGCCTTCTGAGCCCGCCGAGCTGGGCATCCATCCGCCACTCACCGATGACCGCGAACATTCGCCACTCCCTCTGAGGTTGTGACGCACCCTAGCCAACTCAGGGGGCTACGCCGTCCGCTGCCGCGACTTGACCCGGCCGGCGGTAGTGCGCCGGCCCAGGCAGTCCGTCCAGCGTCAGCCGCCCCCGCCGCCCAGGGACCCGACCGCCCGCGCGATCACCAGCAGCGAGGTGAGGAGCGCAGCGGTGGCCTCCAGGCCCATCAGGGCCTTGGCCCGGGTGGTCAGCGGCATGGTGTCGGTGGGGCTGAACGCGCTGGAGTTGGTGAGCGACAGGTACAGGTAGTCGACGAAGGTGGGCACCCAGCCGGCCTTGTCGCTCGAACCGACGGCGACCTCCACCACGGTGTCCGCGTTCTCGTCCTGGGAGAACCGCCAGTCCGCCGGTGGCAGCTTGTCCCGGGCAAGCTCCCGCCGGGCCACCGGGCCGCCCCGGTCCAGCTCCCAGTAGAGCAGCCCGAAGCCGATGACGTTGGTGATCCACACCTGCATCGCGGCCAGCAGCAGGGATCCCCCCGGGGTCGCGGGCGAGACCAGGCTCGCGATCAGCATGCCCAGGGCCGTGAGGTTGGCCAGGATGACCAGGGCCGCCAGACCGGTCGCGGCCACCCGTGAGAGCCGGCTCTGCCGCACCATCCGACGCGGGTTGGTCGCGATCACCGCGGTCAGGAGGGCCAGTTCGAGGAGCGGAATGGCCAGCCGGGGGCCCAGCAGCAGCGACTCGGGCAGCAGTGCGTAGACGACCGCCGCGACCACCACCGCCGCAGCCGGCGGCAGGCGGTTCTCCCCGGCCGCCGTACGGCGGCGAGGCAGCTCCTCATCGAGCGCGTCGGGCGGCGTCATCAGGTCGGTGTCACAGCCAGCCGGAGAGCGGGGAGGACCGGCCGGCGACGGCCCTGGGCGCCGGTCACCTCCGGACCCGGTAGCGCATCCAGGCGACCTTCGAGCTGAAGGTGCGGGCCTCCACCTGTTCCAGGTCCACCCGCCGGTCATCCCGCGGGAAGTACGGGACGCCCCCGCCCACCAGCACCGGGTAGACCCGGGCCCGGTACTCGTCGACCAGATCCAGGGCGGCGGCCGCGGCCGCCAGCGTTGCGCCGCCGATGGCGATGTCCCCGTCCCCCGGCTCGGCGCGCAACCGGGCGACCTCCTCCGCCAGACCACCGGCGGCCAGACGGGTGTTGCTGCCGTGCACCTCGGTCAGCGTCCTCGAGAACACCACCTTGGGCAGCGCCCTCCACAGGTCGGCCCAGGTGCGCTCTGCCTCGTCGAACGAGGGCTCGGCGTCGGCGCTCTCCCAGTAGAGCATGGTCTCGTACAGCCGCCGGCCCATCAGGTGCACCCCGACCGATCGGAGTTCCTCGGTGACGAAGCCGAACACCTCCTCATCGGGCATCGACCAGTCGAAGCCGCCGTCCGGGCCGATGACGTAGCCGTCGAGCGACATGGCCATCGAGTAGGTCACGCTGTGCATGGGAGCCCTCCTGGGTCGCGGGATACGACATCTGGACCGTCGAACCCACCCGAAGTCATCGGGCCCCGCCGGCGGACTCGTATGCCCGCAGCTGGTCCTCGAGGTGGAAGACCTCGGGGACGACGTCCCACGCCTCGTCCGGTGCACCCTCCCCCGCGAACAGCTCGGCCATCGCCGCCTGCCAGCGGGTGTTCACCTCGGTCGCGGCCACCCGTGCCTGCGCCTCCGCGAGATCGTCGACCTCGGCGTACCCGATCAACATCCCGTCGTCGCGCAGGAACAGCGAGTAGTTCCGCCAGCCGGCGTCCCGGAGAGCCTCGAGCAGCTGGGGCCAGACGGCCCGGTGCGCCTCGCGGTAGTCCTCGAGCCGCTCGGGGTCGACCCGGCCCACCAGGCAGTAGCGCGTCATCAGAGCCCTCCCCTTCGTCGCCGCCCGGCGACCCGTTCGCGACCGGCGTGCTGTGCTCGCGACGCTACCGGCCCGGCCACGGCGGAGGGGTGGGGGCCCGGCGTACGACAGCGGCTGCCGTACCGTCGGACCGGCGGCCGCCGACCGGCCGCCCCCACGCACCCCAGGAGGTCGACTCATGTCCGCGCTCAAGGTCCTCTTCATCGGCGGCACCGGCATCATCAGCTCTGCCTGCGTCCGCCGAGCCCTGGACGTCGGCATCGACCTGACCGTCCTCACCCGCGGCCGGTCCACCTCGCTGCGGCCCCTCCCCGAGGGGGTCACCGTGGTCACCGCCGACACCAACGACCGGGCCAGCCTGACCGGCGCCCTGTCGGGCTCCTACGACGCCGTCGTCGACTGGGTGGCCTTCACCCCCGACCAGGTCCAGCGGGACATCGAGGTCTTCGGCGACCGGACGAGCCAGTTCGTCTTCATCAGCTCGGCCTCGGCCTACCAGACCCCGCCGAGCAGCCTCCCGGTCCGCGAGTCCACCCCGCTGCGCAACCCGTTCTGGCAGTACTCCCGGGACAAGATCGCGTGCGAGGAGCTGCTGATGAGCGCGTACCGTGACTCCGGCTTCCCGGTCACGATCGTGCGCCCCTCGCACACCTACGACAAGACCCTGGTGCCCTTCGACGGCGGCTGGACGGTGATGGAGCGGATGCGCCAGGGCAAGGGCGTCGTGGTCCCCGGCGACGGCACGTCGCTGTGGACCCTCACCCACCACACCGACTTCGCGGTCGGGTTCGTCGGGCTGCTGGGACGACGTGAGGCAATCGGCCAGCCCTTCCACATCACCGGCGACGACGCGCTGCCCTGGAACGAGATCTACCAGGAGATGGCCTTCGCCGCCGGGGTCGAGGCCGACCTGGTGCACGTCGCCTCCGACGCGATCAACCTCGCCGACCCGGAGTGGGGCGCGGGCATGCTGGGCGACAAGTCACACTCGATGATCTTCGACAACACCAAGATCAAGGCCCTGGTCCCCGACTTCGCCGCCCGCATCCCGTTCTCCCAGGGCGCCCGGGAGATCGTGGCCTGGTACGACGCCGACCCGGCCCGCCGTACGGTCGACGCCGAGATCGACGCGACCATGGACCGGCTGGTCGAGGCCTACCGACCGCGCTCGCTCCCCTGAGAAAGCGACGCCAGTGGCGATTCCAGCGCAGCCCAGACACGCTGCCCGTCACTGGCGTCGACTTTTCCGGGCGTACGGGTCAGACGATCTGCCCGACCCGCCCCGCCCGGCTGACCACGGGCAGGCCCGCCGCCGACCACGCCAGCAGACCGCCCTCGAGGGTGGCGACGTCGTAGCCGGCCCTTCGCAGCCGGGAGGCGGCCAGCGCCGAGCGGCGGCCGACCCGGCAGACGGTGACGATGTGAACCCCGCTCGGAAGCCCACCCAGGCCGTCGCTGAGCTGGGACAGAGGAAGGTGCCGGGCCTTCGGGATGTGCCCGGCCCCGAACTCGTGGGCCTCGCGCACGTCCAGCACCAGCGCCCCCTGCTCCTGGGCCAGCCGGGCCGCCGCGGGTGACAGCGACGGCGCGCGCGTGAAACGCCCACGCAGCGCGCTCAGCACCCACATCGCCCGGCCTCCCTGGAGGTTGTCCGCGGCCAGGGGCCCGGGGCGGCCGGCTGCCGGCGCACCGACCGCTCCGGCCCCAGCGCCATCGGGCGTCCGGCCGCCTTCCACGCCTGCGTGCCCCCGACGACCGACCGGGCGTCGAACCCGTGGTGGGCCAGCACGTCGGCCATGGCGGAGCTGCGGCTACCGGAGGCACAGATGACGTAGACCGGTCGGGTCGGGTCGAGCTCGTGCAGCCGCCCGGTCAGCTGCGCCATCGGCACCGACCGGGCCCCGGGGACGTGACCGGAGGTGAACTCCCGGGTCTCGCGAACGTCCACCACCTGCGCGTCGCCCCGGCTGTGCGCCTCGACGAAGGCCGCCTGCGTGATCTGGGACATCGGAACCCCCTCGGAATTGGATACCCCCTGGGGTATGCACGTCCAACGGTAGCGTGCGACGGCGGTCCCACCAAAACGGGCGAGCGGCCCGGAGCAGGCTCAGTTCGCCCACAGCCGACCCGGCCGATGCTGGGAGGGTCGGAACGAGAGAACACGGACACCCACGACCATGACAGGCGCAGTGCGAACGACCCGAAGCCCGGGGACCGCGCACCTGACGCCGTTGCCGGGACGTTGCCGGGCCACCGCGCCCCGCCGGATCCGCACCGACGCCCCACTCCTGCGTCCCCGTGAACGATCTTCAC
>JAOPXW010000350.1 GCA_025964935.1 Friedmanniella sp.
TCACCGAGTCGTTCCCGCTGTTCGGGAACTCCCTGGCCGACTACGACGCGCTCTTCGCCGAGAAGCTGGACCTGCTGCTGGCCCTGAACCGCGAGCAGCCGGTGACCTGGAGCGGGCAGTTCCGGCCGCCGCTGGAGAACGCCGTCGTGCACCCCCGGCCGGAGGGCCGTCCGCTGCCGATCTGGATCGCGGTGGGCGGGACGCCCAACTCGGTGATCCGGGCCGGCACGCTGGGGCTGCCGATGGCCCTGGCCATCATCGGTGGGCAGTGGGGGGCGTTCGCGCCGCTGGCCGACCTCTACCGGCGGGCGCTGGAGTTCGGCAAGCACGACCGGGCCACGCCGCTCGCGGTGCACAGCCACGGCTACGTCGCCACCGACGAAGCCGCCGCCCGGCGGGACTTCCTGCCCGGCTATCGGGCGACCTTCGCCAAGATCGGCCGGGAGCGGGGCTGGGCCCCGATGTCGGACGCCGCGGTCGAGTCGCTGCTGGGTCCCGAGGGTGCGTTGTTCTTCGGCCACCCCGAGCGGGTGGCGGACAAGATCGTGGCCCTGCACCAGGGGCTGGGGATCGACAGGTTCGAGATGCACGTCTCACACGTGGACCACGCGAGGACCATGCGGTCCATCGAGCTGTTCGGCACTGAGGTGGCCCCCCTGGTCCGGGAGCGGACGGCGGCGCTGACCTCGGCCTGACCCGGGGGCCGGGTCCTGGCGGGTCGACGACCCGTCGGGGCCGGAACCTAGAACGCCGGCCGGGCGACGGAGCTCGTCGGTGACCAAGTCACCTGCGAGCCCGCCACACGGCCGGCGTTGCTAGAACGGGAGGTCACACCTCAGATGGCGTGCACCTTGTCCGCCTGGGGGCCCTTCGGACCCTGGGTGGTGTCGAACTCCACACGCTGACCCTCGTCGAGGGACCGGAAGCCGGAGGACTCGATCGCGCTGTAGTGAACGAAAACGTCCGCGCCGCCGCCGTCAACCTCGATGAAGCCGAAGCCCTTCTCGGCGTTGAACCACTTGACAGTTCCCTGTGCCATGCTGCATCTCCTAGATATCTCGAGGTCGCACTTCACGACGCTCGACCGCTGCCGGGCGCTGACACATCAGCGCCCACAAGAATCCGCATACGCAGCACTGACCACGACACAAGACCTACAACAGCAGGACCACTCTCCCACACTTGGTGCCAACTCCGCTCGTCGGCTTCCGGAGGTTGGAACACCGGACCGGATCCGGGGGCGGGGATCGGCCCCGGATCGGCCCCGGATCGGCCCGGGCGGCGGTCGTCCCGGTGGCCTATCGTGGCGGGGTGACTGCGCTCATGGGCCTCGATGTCCGTCTCCGGCTCGCCCGGCTGTATCTCTGCACCGACGCGCGGGAGGAGCAGGGCGACCTGGCCGAGTTCCTGGCTGCCGTGTTCGCCGGCGGGGTGGACATCGTGCAGATCCGGCAGAAGAACATGGACCCGGCGGCCGAGCTCGCCGCCCTCGAGGTCGCCCGGGAGGCGGCCCGGCCGCACCACGGCATCGTCTGCGTGAACGACTCGCCGGCCCTGGCCGAGACCTTCCAGTCCGACATGCTGCACCTGGGGCAGGACGACGGCTCGGCCCACCGGGCGCGCAAGCGGCTGCATCCGTGGGGGATCATCGGCCGCTCCACGCACGAGCCCCGGCAGGTCGACCGGGCGATCGGCGACCGCGACGTCGACTACTTCGCCGTGGGCCCGGTCTACGCGACCCCGACCAAGCCCGACTACGTCCCCGTCGGACTCGACCTGGTCCGCTACGCGGCGGGGGCGGCCCCGGTCGGCGTCCTCGCCGCCAAGCCCTGGTTCGCGATCGGGGGCATCACCCTGGACAACATCGATGAGGTGATCGCGGCCGGGGCCCGGCGGGTCTGCGTCGTCCGGGCCTTGACCCGGGCGTCCGACCCGCAGGACGCGGCCGCCCGCCTGCGGGCCCGCCTGCAGGAGGCATGGCAGTCCGACCCGGCCATGGAGGCGTACGCCTTCCAGGCCGCGGCCGGCGGCGGCCTGCCCCGGTGAGCACCCGTGGCCGGGGCTCCGGCGGCCCCCTCCCGGCCGCCCGGTCGACCCCGCCGCGGACGCCCCGCTCGCTGCTCGCGGGGGCGGCCGCCCTGGCCGTGGTCGTCCTGCTCGTCATCGCAGTCTCCTGTGGCCAGGGGACCCTGCTGGGGACCCCGACGACCTCCGACCCCACGACCGCGGGAACCGCCAGCCGCGCCGGGGCGACCACCCGGAGCACCCCGCGGGTGTCGGCGACCAGCCGACCCCCGAGCACCCGACCCCCCGGCACCCAGGCCTCGGCCACCGTGTCCGGGCGGGACCCCGAGAGCGGGCTGCCGAGGGTCGCCCTCACCGGCCTGCCGCTCCAGGCTCGGCAGACCGCAGACCTGATCGACGCGGGCGGCCCGTTCCCGTACAGCCGGGACGGAGTCGTCTTCGGCAACCGTGAGCGGATCCTGCCGATCCACCCCAGCGGCTGGTACCACGAGTACACCGTGCCGACCCCCGGGTCGGCCGACCGCGGCGCCCGCCGGCTGATCACCGGTGACGGCATCCGGCAGCTCTTCTACACCGGCGACCACTACGCCTCCTTCGTCCGGGTGGTCCGGTGAGTGCGGTCGGGCGCCTGTCGGACGGGTCACGGACCCCGGGGCTCTACCGGGTGCTGGAGGACGTGTCGACGGTGGCCGAGACCCTGTCCGCCGCCGGCTGGCGGGTGGCGGTCGTCCCCGCGGCGGACGGCGGGACGGCGTTCTTCGGCGGGCTGGCCCGGGCGGCGGGCTTCGGCCCCTCCTTCGGGGGCAACCTGGATGCGCTGTGGGACTCGCTCAACGACCTGACCGAGCCGACGGCGCTGGTCCTGACCGAGTGGACCCGCTTCGCCCGGGCCCGGCCCGAACGCTGGGCGGCCGTCCTGGGCGTCCTGCAGGAGCGCTGCGAGGTCGGACCCGCGTTCGCGGTCGTCCTCCTCGACTGACCCCGGCCGGCGCTCGCCGGGCTCGGGAGGACCGGGTCAGAAGCTCCGGAGTACGGCGGCCTCGGCCATGGCTGTCAGCCCGGTCCGGCCCTCGGGGGTGACCTCGGCGGCGTCCAGGGCGCTCATCGCCTCCGCGTAGCCCGCCTCGATGGTGGCCTCCACGGCCGCCAGTGCACCCGACTCCGTGATGACCTGCTGCAGGTCGGCGACCCCCGCCGCGTCCAGGGCGGGGTCACCGAGGCGGGCGGCGACCAGCGCGCGACCGGCGGGCCCGGCGTGGGCGTACGCGTGGGCCACCAGGACGGTGCGCTTGCCCTCCCGCAGGTCGTCCCCGCTGGGCTTGCCGGTGAGCTCGGGGTCCCCGAACACCCCGAGCACGTCGTCGCGGAACTGGAAGGCGCGGCCCAGCGGGGAGCCGTACGCGCCGAGGGCCTCGTGCAGGGCCGGGTCGCCGCCGCCCAGGGCCGCCCCGAGCTGGGCGGGCCGCTGCACCGTGTAGCGGGCCGACTTGAACTCCACCACCCGGTTGGCCTGCTGCAGGGCGTGGTCCAGGGCGGCCGCGGCGGGGGAGTCGCCCGCGCCAGGCGGGGCCAGCGGCACCGCCTGGGCGACGATGTCGAGGAACTGGCCGCCGGTGACCTCGGTGCGCATGGCCTCGACCACCGGCAGCCCCCGGGCCAGGGCGGCCGCGGGCAGCCCGGCGTGCTGCAGCAGCTCCGCCGACCACATCAGCAGCAGGTCGCCCAGCAGGATCGCCCCGGCGCGTCCGTACGCCGCCGGGTCGCCCACCCAGCCCGCGTCGACGTGGGCCGCCTCCAGCTGGCGGTGGGCCGAGGGCTGACCCCGCCGGACGTCGGAGCCGTCCATCACGTCGTCGTGGACCAGGGCGCTGACGTGCAGCAGGTCCAGGCTGGCGGCGGCGGCCACCAGGGCCGGCTGCTCCGGACCGGGCAGGCCGGCCGCTGCGACCGAGCCCCACACGCAGAAGGCGGGCCGGAGGCGCTTACCGCCCCGGAGCAGGTCGCGGGCCAGCCGCAGGACCGGCTCGAGCTCGTCCCCGATGGCCGCCAGGGCGGGCTGCTGGGTGTCCAGGAAGGTGCTCAGCCGCGCCGAGACCAGGTCGCGGAACCCCGGGGAGAGCGGGTCGCCCGGGTCGAGTGGCGGCTGGTGCTGGCCGGCGTCGGTGCCGAGGACCTCGTCGATGACCACATGGTGAGCCTACGGAGGGCCCTCGGGGTCGCCGCCTAGGGTGTTCGCATGCCGGGCTCGCGTGTCTCCACCTCGGGCCGCGGTTCCGCGGCCGCCCGGACGCCCCGGCGGCGGCGGCCCACCGTCGCCGAGCTGCTGGCCACGCGGACCCGGCCGCTGTTCTCCTTCGAGTTCTTCCCGCCCAAGGACGAGACCCAGCAGCGGCAGCTGTGGACGGCGGTCCGCGAGCTGGAGTCGCTGGGACCCGACTTCGTCTCCGTGACGTACGGGGCGAGCGGCTCCACCCGTGACCGGACGATCACCGCCACGGAGGCCATCGCCCAGCACACCACCATGCGATCGGTGGCCCACCTGACCTGCGCCAGCCAGAGCCGGGACCAGCTGCGTCAGGTCATCGGCTCGTACGCCGCCGCCGGCGTCCACCACGTCCTCGCGATCCGCGGCGACATGCCGGGGGGACCGACGGTGCCGTGGCAGGCGCACCCCGAGGGACTCGACAACGCCACCGAGCTGGTGGCGCTGGTCCGTGAGCTGGGGGACTTCTGCGTGGGTGTCGGCGCCTTCCCCGACCCGCATCCCGAGCACAAGGACCCCGACCTCGACGCCCGGCTGCTGGTCGACAAGGCGCGGGCGGGGGCGAGCTTCGCCATCACGCAGCTCTTCTTCACCCCGCAGACCTACTTCTCGCTGGTGGACCGGGTCCGTGCGCTGGGCTGCGATATCCCGATCATCCCCGGGGTGATGCCGATCACCAACGTCCGGCAGGTGACCCGGTTCGCCGAGCTCTCGGGGGCGGCCCTGCCCGCCGAGGTGACCCAGCGGGTCCAGGAGGTCGCCGACGACCCGGACCAGGTCCGCCGGGTGGGCATCGAGCTGGGCACCGAGCTGTCCCAGGCACTGCTGGACGGCGGGGCTCCGGGGCTGCACTTCTACACCCAGAACCGCTCGCGGGCTACCCGAGAGATCTACGCCAGGCTGCACCAGGAGCGGCGTCCAGCGTGACCAGCCGCTGGGTCGGGCGGGTCAGCGCGACGTAGAGCGCGCGCACCCCACCCGGCGCCTCCGCGACGATCCGGTCCGGCTCCACGACCAGCACGGCGTCGTACTCCAGACCCTTGGACTCGGTCGAGGTGACCACGGCCACCCGCTCGACCCCGGCCAGACCGGCCCCGCTGACCGCCGCCGACAGCACGGGCGTCGCCTCGGGGGCCCCGACCAGGCCGACCGTCCCCTCCACCTGGGCGAGCAGGTCGGCCACGGCGGCGACGGCGTGCCCGACCAGGCCGCGGTCGTCCGCGACCAGCAGCAGCGGCTCGACCCCGGTGGACCGGACCGCCTGGGGCAGGTCGGCGTCCGGGAAGTCCTGCACCACCACCTGGGCCGCCAGGCTGAACACCTCGGCGGGGCTGCGGTAGTTGGTGCTCATCCGGAAGCGCCGGACCGGGGCGGTCCGGACGATCTCGTCCAGGGCGCGGGCGGTCTCCTCGGGATCGGGCCAGGAGCTCTGCGCCGGGTCGCCGACGATGGTCCAGCTGGCGCTGGCCCCACGCCGTCGCAGCATCCGCCACTGCATGGGGGTGATGTCCTGCGCCTCGTCGACCAGGATGTGCGCGTACGTCTGGTGCGGCAGCTCGAACGGGTCGACCTCCCGCGGGGTGCTGAGCCGGTCGGCGGTGGTGACGACCTCGGTGAACTCGGAGTCCTCGTCGAGGAACAGCGACACCTCCTGGTCCACGTCGACCGGGACGGGACCGAGCAGGCTCACCAGCTCGTCCAGCAGGGCGCCGTCGGCCGCGGTCCAGCCGGCCGCGGACCCGGAGCGGCCGACCTCGGCGTAGCTCGCGCTCAACCGCTCGCACTCGAGGTTGGACAGCGTTGAGGCCGACAGCCGGTGCAGCAGCGCCGGGTCGGCCAGCCGGGCCAGGGCCTCGGGGGCGCTGACGACCGGCCACCAGGCCAGGCAGAACATCTTGAAGGCGGCGAGGTCGGTGATGATGTCCTCGAACTCGTCGCGCTCCAGGTCGACCTCGGCGGGTCGCATCCGGTAGAGCGCGACCAGCAGGGCCTTCTCGGCCGCCTCGCGGCCCAGGTTGAGCTTGTGGTGGGCCAGCACCTCGGCCCGGATCCGCTCCAGGGTGGTGCTGGGCAGCACCAGCACGTTGCCCTTGATGGTGACGCGCAGCTCCAGGGGCACGGCCTGCGGGGGCTCGTGCACCAGCCGGCGAAGCACCTTCACCATCCGCAGGCTGCCCTTGATCGCCAGGGTGGGGGCGTCGTCCACCCGGTCGCCGGTGATCCGGACCACGTCGCTGGCCACCGAGCCGATCGAGCGCAGGGTCACCGACTCCTC
>JAOPXW010000395.1 GCA_025964935.1 Friedmanniella sp.
CACGGTGCGCCCAGCAGCGCCGGGTCGAGGTTGCCCTGGACGGCGTACGCGGACCCGATCCGCCGGCTCGCCTCGGCCAGCGGCAGCCGCCAGTCCACTCCGACGACGTCGGCCCCGGCCCCGCCCATCAGCCCCAGCAGCTCCGAGGTCCCGACCCCGAAATGGATCCGGGGCACCCCGTACGGCTCCAGTGCGGCCAGCACCCGGGCCGAGTAGGGCGCGGCGTACCGGGCGTAGTCGGCCGCGCTCAGGCTGCCGGCCCAGGAGTCGAAGAGCTGCACGGCCGAGGCCCCGGCCTCGACCTGGGCGACCAGGAAACCGGCCGAGATCGCGGCCAGAGCGGTGCAGAGCCGGTCCCACAGCTCCGGGGCGCCGATCATCATGGCCTTGGTCGCCGCGTAGTCCTTGCTCGGTCCGCCCTCGACCAGATAGCTGGCCAGGGTGAAGGGCGCCCCGGCGAAGCCGATCAGGGGGGTCGCCCCGAGCTCGGCGACCAGCAGCCGGACGGCCTGGGTGACGTAGCCGACGTCGTCGGGCTCGAGGTCGCGGAGCTGGGCCAGCCCCGACTCGTCGCGGACCGGGGCCGCGATCACCGGGCCGCGGCCGGGGACGATGTCCAGGTCGACCCCGATGGCCTTGAGCGGGACCATGATGTCGGAGTAGAAGATGGCCGCGTCGACCCCGTAGCGACGGACCGGCTGCATCGTGATCTCGGTGACCAGCTCGGGCCGCATGCAGCTGTCGAGCATGGCGATGCCCTCCCGGACCGCCTTGTACTCCGGCAGCGAGCGGCCCGCCTGCCGCATGAACCACACCGGCACCCGGTCGCTCTCCTGGCGGCGCCGACAGGCGGCGAGGAAGGGGGAGTCGACGGCATCGGTGGCGGGCACGGACCGAATCTTTTCACGCCCCACCTGAGCGGCGCGTCGGGTCAGTCGCCGTGAACGGTGAGAATAGTCTCCTCGGGTGGCAGCCAAGACCGACCCAGCCCCGGCCCCGGACGCGTTCCGGCGTGCGGTCCGGGACCTGACGGCCGCGGTCTGGCGCCCCGAGCTGCAGGTCGAGGAGATCCCCGCCCCGCAGCGGATCGCGCCCTTCTCCGCCGCCGTGACCGCCGACGTGCTGGTGGCCGGCGAGGAGGTCGGCAGCGGGCGCCTGGTGCTGCTGCACGACCCGGCCGGGAACGCGGCCTGGCAGGGCACGTTCCGCTGCGTCACCTTCGCCCGGGCCGACGTCGACCCGGAGATGGTGACCGACCCGCTGCTGGCCAGCGTCGGGTGGTCGTGGCTGGTGGACGCCCTGGCCGCGCACGGCGCGGAGTACGCCGCCCCCAGCGGGACGGTGACCTCGGTGGCGAGCGAGTCCTTCGGCGGCATGAGCGACGAGGCACCCCGGGCCGAGGTGGAGGTCCGGGCGTCCTGGACGCCGCTGCTGGTCGAGGGATCTGGACTGGCCTCCCACCTGGCCGCCTGGGCTGAACTACTCTGTACCACGGCGGGTCTCCCCCCGCTTCCCGCCGGAGTGGTGCCGATGCCCTCGCGGCGGAAACCACCGAGCCGAAACACACGGAGACGTTGACCGCCCTGACGCCCGACCTCCCCCCCGACGAGGCCACCTCCACCGCAGGCGCGGCCGTGTCGGGTGCGACGCAGGCCGAGATGGAGGCTCCCGAGGTCGTCGTGCTGTCCGAGCCCGCCGACGGGGTGCCCCAGGTCATCGCGAACCCGGAGGACCTGGACGCCGCCATCGCGTCGCTGCGGGCCGGCACCGGACCCGTGGCCGTCGACGCCGAGCGGGCTCACGGCTTCCGCTACAGCCAGCGGGCCTACCTGCTCCAGCTGCGTCGCCAGGGTTCCGGGACCCACCTGATCGACCCCGTCGCGTTCGGTCAGCCCGCTGACCTGTCCCCGCTGGCCGAGGCGCTGGGTGAGGCCGAGTGGGTCATCCACGCCGCGAGCCAGGACCTGCCCTGCCTGTTCGAGGTCGGCCTGGTCCCCCGCACCCTGTTCGACACCGAGCTGGCCGGACGGCTGCTCGGCTATCCGCGGGTGGCCCTGGGCACGCTGATCGAGGAGTTCTTCGAGGTCCGGCTGCTGAAGGAGCACTCGGCCTCGGACTGGTCCAGCCGACCGCTGCCGACGGAATGGCTCAGCTACGCCGCGCTGGACGTCGAACTGCTGGTCGAGCTCCGCGACCGACTCGCCGCGCAGCTCGTGGAGTCGGGCAAGTGGGACTGGGCGCAGCAGGAGTTCGCGGCCCTGGTGGCGGGGGCCGGGATCAGCCCCGAGCCGCGTACCGACCCCTGGCGCCGCACCTCGGGCATCCACAAGGTCCGGACCCGTCGGGCCCTGGCCGTGGTGTCGGCGCTGTGGCTGGCCCGCGATGACATCGCCCGCCGCCAGGACCGCGCCCCCAGCAAGATCCTGCCCGACGTCGCCATCAGCGAGATCGCCGCGATCGCCGACCCGGACCGCTCGGCACTGCGCCAGGTGTCGGGCTTCTCCCGCCGCCAGGCCCGCCGCTACGAGGTCAACTGGGTCCAGGCGCTCGAGGCGGCCGCCGCGGTGCCCGACCACGAGCTCCCGCCCCTGCACATCACCACCGAGGGACCCCCGGCCGCGCGGATGTGGGCGGCCAAGGACCCGGTCGCGGCGGCCCGCCTCAGCCGGGTGCGCAACGCCGTGATGACCCGCGCCACCGAGGTCAACCTGCCCGCCGAGAACCTGATGACCCCCGACCACCTGCGTCGGCTGGCCTGGCGTCCCCCCGAGCCGGTCACCGCCGAGGCGGTGGACGCCGCCCTGGCCTCCTACGGTGCCCGGCCCTGGCAGCGCGAGCTGACGGTGGACCGGATCACCGCGGCCCTGGCCGTGAAGGCCCCGGTCCCCGACACGACCGCGGCGGCCACCCCGCTCACCGACTGAGGCACCCGCACCACCGGCCGGTTCCCGGTCGTTGTTACTCGTGAGTAATATGCGGGCATGCCCCGTCCTCTTCGCGACGTCGTCTTCGTCGACGGCGTCCGCACGCCCTTCGGAAAGGCCGGGTCGCTGTACGCCGAGACCCGGGCCGACGACCTCGTGGTCAACTGCATCCGCGAGCTCGTCCGACGCCACCCCGAGCTCCCCCCCGAACGGGTCGATGAGGTGGCCATCGCCGCCACCACCCAGATCGGCGACCAGGGTCTGACCATCGGCCGGACCGCGGCCCTGCTCGCGGGCCTGCCCAGCTCGGTGCCGGGCTTCGCGATCGACCGGATGTGCGCCGGCGCCATGACCGCGGTCACCTCGGTCGCCTCGGGCATCGCGTTCGGGGCCTACGACGTGGCCGTCGCCGGGGGGGTCGAGCACATGGGCCACCACCCGATGGGCGAGGGCATGGACCCCAACCCGCGGATCGTGGCCGAGAAGCTCGTCGACCAGTCCGCCCTCGTGATGGGCTCCACGGCGGAGAACCTGCACGACCGGTTCCCCGGGATCACCCGGCAGCGGGCCGACGCGTTCGCCGCCTCGAGCCAGCGGCGGGTGGGGCAGGCCTACGCCGACGGCGTCATCCAGGAGTCGCTGGTGACGGTGGCGACGCGGAGCCGCGAGCACGGCTGGGGCCTGGCCACCGCCGACGAGCCGCCGCGGCCGGGCACCACCGTCGAGTCCCTGGCCGGGCTCCGCACCCCGTTCCGCTCGCACGGGCGGGTCACCGCGGGGAACGCCGCCGGTCTCAACGACGGCGCCACCGCCTGCCTGGTGGCCGCGGAGGACGTCGCCACCGAGCTCGGGCTGCCGGCCGCGATGCGGCTGGTGGGCTTCGCCTTCGCCGGCGTCGACCCCGAGGTGATGGGCGTCGGACCGATCCCCGCCACCGAGCGGGCGCTCTCGCGCGCCGGGCTGAGCATCGACGACATCGGCGCCTTCGAGATCAACGAGGCCTTCGCCGTCCAGGTGCTGGCCTTCCTCGACCACTTCGGCATCGACGAGCAGGACCCGCGCGTGAACCCGTACGGCGGGGCCATCGCGCTCGGCCACCCGCTGGCCAGCTCGGGCGTCCGGCTGATGATCCACCTCGCCCGCCAGTTCCGGCAGCGCCCCGAGGTCCGCTACGGCATGACCACCATGTGCATCGGTCTGGGGATGGGGGGCACGGTTCTCTGGGAGAACCCGCACCACTCCCCCGACCTGTCAGCGCGGGTGGTCGCTTCGACGACCACGGACGCTGACAACTCGGTGGAGGGTGACCGGTGATGGAGGCGAACGAGCTCGAGCAGCTGCTCGCCGCGGCCGCCGAGGCCGCGCCCCGCGAGGTGGTGACGCACGCCCTCAGCCGGGACGTGACGCTCCCCCACGGCGCGGGCACCTGCGTGCTCGTCACGCTCGACAACGGTCTCGACCACCGCCGCCCGAACACCTTCGGGGCCCGCGGGCTGGCCGAGCTGGACACGGCCCTCGAGGCGGCGCTGAGCCGCGACGACGTCACGGCCGTCGCGGTCACGGGCAA
>JAOPXW010000404.1 GCA_025964935.1 Friedmanniella sp.
CCGCCCACCATCGACGTCGCCACCAGGACCACGAACACGTTGAGCAGGCCGCGCATGGTGGTCTGGCCGAGGAACAGGGAGATGGCCAGCCGCAGACCCGGCCGCGCGAAGACGCCGAACCCCGCCAGCGGGGCCAGCCAGGCGGCGCGCGCCGAGCCGCGCGGAGGGCGTACAGGCACGAAGGGCGTCCGGATCGACCCGCCGACGCCGGCCGCCACCCCGAACAGCACGGCCAGCACCCCGAGGACACCGGGCGGGCCCACGAACCCCAGCAGCACCGCGCACAGCCCCGGACCGACGACGGTGCCGACGGCCTCGATGGTCGCGAACGCGGAGTTGGCGGCGATCAGGTCGGCCGGGGAGGTGACCAGGGTCGGCACCATGGCCTGCAGGGTCGGCCGGACCGCCGCTCCCAGCGCCGACCCCGCCGCGACGGTGACCAGCAGGACCGGCAGGGTCGCGTCGGCGGCCGCGCAGCCGAGGAGGACGACCGTCAGGACACCGGACCCGGCGTACACGATCACCAGCAGCCCGCTCCGGGACCACCGGTCGGTCAGCACCGACGCGGGGGCACTGAGCAGGGCGGCCGGGAGGACGCGTACGGCGCCCATCAGTCCCAGCGCCGCCGGCCCGCCGGCCTCCAGGGCCAGCAGGGAGACGATGATGAGCAGGGCCCAGTCGGCGGTGATCCACACCGCCCAGACGACGAGCAGCCGGGCCAGGTTTCGGTTCTGCAGCGCCTGACGCGCCCCCCGCCACCGTTCGCGCGGGTCACGACCTGAGGTCCTCATCTGCGTCCAGCCATCGCCTGGTCCCCCGTTCGTTCAGTCGATCACGGTGAAGTGCTCGGAGCTCAACAACGGACCCAGCACCTGGCGCGGCAGCAGCTCGGCGTCCAGCGCGTACTGCGTGCGGTGGGCGACCAGGGCCGCGATCTTCTCGTCGAGCGCGGCGGACACGTCGACGGTGACCTCGTTCGCGCTGCCGACCGGGGCAGGCGCCGGCCGGGGACCCCCGGTGCCGGCGGCCACTGCGGTGGTGCCGCGACCCGCCGAGAGGTCACGGGCGCCGGGCGCGAGCACGAAGCAGGTCGTGTCGTCGCGGGCGATCACGTGGGCGTTCCGGGGTCGGTTCGTGGCCAGGCCGTCCTGACCGACGAACTCACCGGGCCCGGCCGTGTCCACGGTCCGCAGTCCGCCGTCGGCGTCCTCGACCACGATCTCGACCGTGCCGGACAGGATGCAGAAGAGCTCGTTCGGCGGCTCACCCTGCTCGATCACGTAGGACCCGACCGGGAACCACTGCACCTGCAGGTGGTCCGCGGCGAAGCCCAGCACCGAGGAGCCGTCCGCAAACAGGCGCAGGGCGTTCCCGAACCCGGCGGTCCCGACGAAGCGCAGCTTCTCCGAGACCAGCCAGTCGACGAGCAGGTCCAGCAGCAGCTGGCCCTGCGGCGGGAAGCGGGCCTGCAGCACCCGGGGTGGACGGGCCAGCTGGGCCCGGGCCGTCAGCACCGCGCGGGCGGACATGATGTGGTCGGGGTGTCCGAAGCCGCCGTCCTCGCCGAAGGTGACCACGACGTCCGGGGCGTACTCCTCCAGGATCGGACGCACCTGCGCCACCAGGTCGGCGTACGGCATTCGGGCCAGGTAGCCGTCCCCCAGGTCCAGGCACCGCACGCCGCCCACGCCGAGGGCCGCACCCGCAGCGCCCAGCTCCTCGACCCGGGTGGCCCCCAGGGTGCGACGGGTGGCGGTGGCGGAGTCCCGGATCTGGCCGGCCTCTCCCCTGGTGAGGGACACGATCGCGGTCTCGGCGCCCGCGGCCGCCGCTCGGGCGATCGTCCCCCCGACGCAGAAGACCTCGTCGTCGGGATGGGCGAACAACCCGAGGACCCGCAGCGGCCGGTCGCGGGGGGCCGCCGGTCCCCAGAGCCTCGCCAGGTCGTCAGGGTAGGAGAAGGTGCGAGTCAACGTCGAATCACCATGGGCCATTCTCCCCGGCCCGGCGGTTGCGGCGATTCCGTGGGAACACACATCTACCACGGCCGGTGGGTCGCTGCTAGCGTCACGCCATGGCGACCCGACGCGCGCTGCTGTTGATCGCCGACATCGGCGGTTACACCGACTACATGAAGTATCACCGCAGTGTTCTCGGGCACGCCGAGGCCGCCACCGCCAGGATGCTGGGCAAGGTCGTCGACGCCGCCCGGGGCTTCAAGCTGATCGAGATCGAGGGGGACGCGGCCTTCCTGTCCCGCGACGCCGAGGGCCTCGACGGGCCGGCGGCGTGGGAGGTGGCCACCCAGTCCGCTGTCGCCCTGCACCGCGCGTTCCACGCGGAGCGGAGGTTCGTCGAGTTCAACATGTGCCCGTGCGGGAGCTGCCGCAAGACCAGCGACCTTCGGCTCAAGTTCGTCGCCCACCTCGGCGAGGTCGCCGTCCAGACCATTCGCCGACAGCAGAAGCTCGTGGGTCTGGACGTGATCCACGTCCACCGGCTGCTGAAGAACCCCGTCGCGGTGCCGGAGTACCTGCTCGTCTCCGAGGAGCTGTACGACGCCGGGGCCGTGGCGTCGGCCGGACTGCCGACGCACGACCTGGGCCTCGACCTGGAAGGCATCGGGACCGTACGGACCCACTACGTCGACATCGCCGACCTGCCGCAGCTCGCGCCGCTGCCCGATCCGTCCTGGCCGCAGCGCATCGGCAGCACCTTCGCCATGGTGGGCCGGGGCATCCCCCACCTCATTCCCCGACGCACGCGGACGCTCAGCGCGGCGGCCTGACCAGCGCCTGCGTCGGGGCGGTCTCGGCGTCGATGAGGCTGACGGTCTGATGAGATGGCCGCGATGACGAATCTCCCCGACGACGACAGTCCCGACCCCGACCGCACCCTGCTGCGACCGGGCCTACGGGTGGTGATCTGCGGGACCGTGGGGCGCGGCCGCCGTCCGAGGCAGTCCTACGCCGGGCCGGGGAACCGGTTCTGGGAGCTCCTGTACGGCAGCGGGCTGGTCCCCGAGCTGCTGGGTCCCGAGCGGGCCGAGCGGCTCCTCGGCTACGGGGTGGGCCTGACCGACCTCGTGACCGAGCGGGTGCGGGAGCCGGGGCGGGAGCCGGAGGCGGTCATCCACCTGGAGCCCTTGGACCGGGTCATCCGTGCGGTGGCCCCCGGTGTCGTCGCCTTCGTCAGCAAGACCGCCGCGACCTGGTACGCCCGCGGCGCGGGTGAGCGCCTCCCGCGGGATTACGGTGAGCTCGACTGGACCGTGGCCGGGACCCCGGCCTTCGTGCTGCCGGGGCCCTCCGGGGCCAACAACGGGATGTCGCTGCCGCTGCGGCTGGCCCTGTGGACGGACCTCGCGGACTACCTGGCCTCGCGAGCTCCGCTGGGTCCCCTGTCGCCGAAGAACGTCTGACGGCGGCCGCGTCGCTGGCGAACGGCTCATCGGCACTGCTCCGTCGGTGGGAGGAGGCGTCAGGCCGCTCCCACCTGCGATCGCAGTTCATCGGCTCCGGCCCCGGTCAGTCGGGGCAGCGCGGCGGGGCGACCCGTGAGCAGAAGCAGGAGGGCGCCGGCCGGGCCCCGGACCTCAGGGCCGTGGCCCTCGGACCAGGTCGCGTCGGTGGCGACGAACCGGAACCGCCGAACGCCGATGTCGGTGAAGACCCGTCCCATGCGGGTGCCCACCTGCGACCAGACCCGGGACGCGGCGGTGGCGGAAGCGGACGACGGCATCTCGAGATCCCGACCCAGGGGGACAGCGATGTCCTGACCGTGGACGAGGATGTCGATCAAGGTCTCCAGGTTCGTCACCCCGACGTTGGTCCGGCGGGATCCGACCGTCGCGCGGAGGTCGTCGATGAGCCGCTCGACCGGCTGTTCGGCCTTGTGGTGCGCCGACAGCCGGATCATCCGGTTCATCCCCCCGAGGCTCCCCGGATGTCTGATCACCGCCGCCAATGCATCGCCGATGCTCAATTCCTGCAGGGTCAAGTGGGCGGCCACGTCCCGCACGGTCCATCCCGGACACAACGAGGCGTGGCGCCATTCCTCCTCGGACAGCTGTCCCAGCAGGTCGGCCGTACGGCGCCTCTGGTCGTCGATCGCCGACCACACTTCTGAGTCCTTCATCGGGCCGCCTCCGCCGGTGCGTTCGCGGCCGGACGGCAGCCGGAACAAGTACGATGTGAGGACTAAAATACTTCGATACATGGACTAAAGCAAGGGCCCGTCATGCCAGAGGAACTCCACATCGCCGTCCTGATGTTCATCGCGTACCGCTCGGCGGAAAACCGGATCCTCGCGGCCGCGCAAGAGGCCGGCTACTCCGACTTCACCCTCGCGCAAGCGCGGATCGCCGCCCGCATCAGCCCGGACGGCACCCGGCTGGGCGAGCTGGCCGAACAGGCGCAGGTGTCCAAGCAGACCGCCACCGCGCTGGTGGATCGCCTGGAGTCGGCCGGATACGTGGAACGAGTGGTTGACCCGTCCGACGCACGCGCCCGTCTGGTGCGGATCGCCCCCCGAGGCCAGGGAGTGATCCCGATCGCGCGGCAGGAGGAAGCCCGGATCACCGCCGAGTGGACGGCCCATCTCGGCCCACGCCGGATGGGCCACCTCCGTGAGGCGCTCGAGCTCCTCCGCGAGCTCACCGACCCCTACCAAGGCGGCAACCGGAAGCCCGGAGCGCGTCGGGCCGAGTGATCAGCAGACCCGGGCATCACAGACTGGCTGCCCGGACGGCGACCCAGCGAACCCACCCTCAGCCCGTGTGCGGCGGCGATCCCGGTGGGCCGACGGGAACGGCTGGTGCGCACCAGACCGTGTCAACGGAGCAGGGGGCCTGCCCCACACCTTCAGACGGGGTAGGGCGAACACTGCGAAGCGCCGCTCACATAGACGTATTGGGTCGCGGTCTGGTCGTTCGAGGTGACCTTCGTGCCGTCGCCCGGCGACCGGCCCTGGTAGGTGCTCGTCGTCGTCGTGACGCTGTAGGCGGGACAACGCGTCGCGCACCGAGTAGAAGAGGAAGCCCGAGTGGTTCTGTAGGCACCTCTGACCGGGGACCGCGCCGTCCGAGTCCATCAGTCCCGGCGTTCGCGGG
>JAOPXW010000006.1 GCA_025964935.1 Friedmanniella sp.
GGCCCCGTCCCACGCGACCACCGGGGCCGCCGGCTCGGGCAGCTCGACACCCGGGGACGGCACGGCGTCGTGCGGGTAGCTCCGGGACAGCAGCAACACCCCGACCGCCGCCACCAGCCCGCAGCCCAGGGCGACGACGACGGTGACCACCGAGAGGCCGGCCCCCTCGGCGAGCAGCAGCCGACCGACCGCCACGGCGACCACCGGGTCGCCCAGGGTGAGGCAGCAGATGACCACCTGGGGCGAGCCGGCGACGTAGGCCGTCTGCATCAGCCACATTCCCAGCGGGGCGGCCAGCGCGATGCCGGCCACGTTGGCCGCGATCAGCAGGAGGTGGCCGTGGGCGGCGCCGGAGGCCACCAGGTGGCCGATGACCCGGAGCAGGGGCGAGGTCAGACCGAACAGGGTGGCCGCGGTCAGGGCGAGCGTGGTGCAGCGGACGGGCAGGGAGGCCCGGCGGGTCAGGGCCGTCACGGCCAGCGACAGCAGCAGGGTCACCGCGACCGTCACCAGGACCAGGCGCAGCCCGGGGACGGTCACCGTCACCGCGGACTCCGGTGCCAGCAGCACCAGGGTCAAGGCGATGATGCCGAGCACGCTGAGCGCCGCGCCGAGCACCGCCGAGCGGGTGGGCCGACGGCGGGCCCGGACCGACTCGGCCGCGACGGTGACGGGGACGGCCAGCACCCCGACCGGCTGGATGAGGGAGATCGGGCCGAAGGCCAGCGCCACCGTGTGCAGCACGATGGCGGCCACGCCCTGGGCCGCGCCGAGCAGCCAGTCCGGGTGCCGGACCACCTCGCGCACCATGCTGCGGCTCAGCGAGCGGCGGCCCTCCCCGCGGGCCGAGCTGTCCACGATCCCGTGCTGACGGATGGCGGCGAAGCCGAACAGGACCGCCCCCGCCGCCGCCAGCACGACGGCCAGGACCGGATGTCCGGCCGGGCCGGTCGTCAGCGGGACCAGGGTCCAGGCCACGGTCGGCTCCTTCCTCGTCCGTCGTCGGACGTCGGGCCGCGGGGCGGACCGGGCAAGCTGGGTGGCGGTCGGCGCTCAGCAGCCGACCGGGTGATACTGAACCCGGACCCGACGGCCGGGCACAGGCTCGCCTCAGGCTACGACGCCCACGATGGCACGGCCGCATCGGGAAGGAGCGCACATGAGGATCTTGCTCGTCGAGGACGAGACAGCGCTGGCGCAGACCATCAAGGAGGGTCTGGTCGCCGAGGGCTTCGTGGTCGACATCGAGGCGGACGGCGTCAGCGGCCTGTGGGCCGCGGGGGAGTTCCCGTACGACGTGATCGTGCTCGACATCATGCTGCCGCGGTTGAACGGCTACGACGTGCTCAAGAAGCTGCGGGAGCGCAAGATCTGGACGCCGGTGCTGATGTTGACCGCCAAGGACGGCGAGTACGACCAGACCGACGCGTTCGACCTCGGTGCCGACGACTACCTGACCAAGCCGTTCAACTTCATGATCCTGCTCGCCCGGCTGCGGGCGCTGGTCCGCCGCGGTGCGCCGGAGCGACCGGTGGTGCTGACCGCCGGGTCGCTGGTCCTCGACCCGTCCCGCCGGCTCGTCGAGCGACGCGGCGTGCCCATCCCGTTGACCGCGCGCGAGTACGGGCTGCTGCTCTACCTGATGCGCCACACCGGCGACGTGGTCAGCAAGGCCCAGATCCTGGAGAACGTCTGGGACTCGGCCTACAGCGGCGGGGAGAACGTCGTCGAGGTCTACATCGGCTATCTGCGCAAGAAGCTGGACGCACCCTTCGGCGTCCAGACCCTGCACACCGTCCGCGGCCTCGGCTACCGGTTGGACGCCGACGCCCCGGCCACGACGCGCTGAGCGCCCGAGCCCGGGTCCGTCCCCGCCCCGGCTCGGCGCTCCCGCCGGGCCAGGACCACGACCAGGGCCACGATGACCACCGTGGCCGCGAGAGCGACCGCGCCGTCCCCGTAGCCCAGCCCGGCGCCCTTGCTCGGGGGCTTGCCCAGCCAGTCCGCCACGGAGGCACCCAGCGGCCGGGTCAGGACGTAGGCGGCCCAGAACGCGACGACCGGGCTGAGCCGGAGGAACCGCCAGGCCAGCAGCGGGAGCAGGATGGCCGCCCCGAAGAGCACCGCCGAGTCGCGGTAGCCCAGGCCCAGCTGACGGGCGGTGAGGTCGCCGGCCGCGGTGCCGAGGGCGAACGTGGCCATCACGGTGCCCCAGTAGAAGAGCTCGCGCCGCGACGTGAGGATGCTGTGGATCGAGAGCGTCCCCTCGACGCGGAACCAGAGGACGAAGGTCGCGGCCAGGACCACCACGTAGGCGGCGGTGCTGGCGGCGTACGGCAGCCCGACCAGGTGGACGGCGTCGGCCGCCAGGGTCCCGAAGACCGCCACCATCGCCACCGCGGCCCAGTAGACCGGGGCGAGGTAGCGCCGGGTCCGCAGCTGGAGCAGCAGGGCACTCCCGAAGCCGAGCAGCCCGACCGCGGCGGCCAGCACCACGCTGACGCCGGCGAGGTAGTCCGACAGCGCCTCACCCATCCCGGTCGTCAGCACCTTGACCACCCAGAACAGGACGGTGATCTCGGGCACCTTGGCCGCGACGGGCGGGCGGAGCACGGCGGCCAGCAGCGGCGTACGCCGGGCGCGGCCCAGGACGGAGTCGCGGGGAGGGGCGGGGGCGGGACGCATCAAGCCTCACAGGTCGGGTGCGGACGGCTCGGCCGTGAGATCCGCGATCGGGCGGGACGGGGGATCCCCCGCCGGGGACCGACCCCCGGGAGGGAGCGGAAGGGGTGGGGCGCTCCCGTCCCGGAGTCGGCAGCCCCCCACCGCCGATGGCACACGGCGCGGGGAGTCATCACCAACTCTGGCGCCCGGTCGCTGAGACGAGCCTGAGCCCGTCCGGGGCCCTGATTGAGTGGTCCGAAGGTCGTCGTCGCCCCGAGGAGCAAGATGCTGAGCACCGCCGCGCTGGCGCAGGCCCGCGCCCACCGCACCTACCGCGAACGGGTCCTGCCCGCCGTCTACGCCGCGTCCGTGCCGGTCGCCGTGACCGCCTGGGAGGTCCCCGGCGAGCCGGTGCCGTTCGCCGACGCGGTGGGACAGCCGTACGAGCCGTTCGCCCCGGGTCAGCGGTGGGGGCGCCCGTGGGGGACCACCTGGCTGCGGGTCCGGGGGACCGTGCCCGCGGACTGGCCCGCCGCACAGCCGGTCGAGCTGGTCGTGGACCTGGGCTTCACCGGCGGCCAGGCGGGCTTCCAGGCCGAAGGGCTGGTCTGGACCCCCGACGGGCGGGTGGTCAAGGCCCTGGAGCCCCGGCACAACCACGTCCGGGTCGACGCCGGACCCGGCGAGACGGTCGACCTCGTCGTCGAGGCGGCCTCCAACCCCGACGTGGCCGGCGACTGGGACTTCGCCCCGACCCCCCTGGGGGACCTGGCCACCGCCGGGCGAGACCCGCTCTACACGTTCGCCGGAGCCTGGCTGCGGCGGCTGGACCCGACCGTCTTCGCCCTGGAGCGGGACTGGCACACCCTGGCCGACGTGATGGGTGAGCTGCCGGAGACCTCGACCCGCCGGGCGCGGATCCTGCGGGCCCTGGAGCGGGCCGCCGACCTGCTCGACCCCGAGGACGTGGCCGGCACCGCCACCGCGGCCCGGGACGCGCTCGCGCCCGCGCTCGGGGTCACCGGCTCCCGGGACACCCACACCGTCATCGCCACCGGGCACGCCCACATCGACTCCGCCTGGCTGTGGCCGGTGCGCGAGACCATCCGCAAGTGTGCCCGGACGTTCTCCAACGTGCTCGACCTGATGGAGACGTACGACGACTTCGTCTTCGTCGCCTCCAGCGCCCAGCAGTACGCCTGGATGCAGCAGCACTACCCCGAGCTGTTCGCCCGGATCAGGGTTCGGGTCGCCGAGGGCCGGTTCGTCCCGGTCGGGGGGATGTGGGTCGAGTCCGACACCAACCTGCCGGGCGGGGAGGCCATGGCCCGGCAGTTCGTGGAGGGCAAGGGCTTCTTCCTGCGCGAGCTCGGGGTCGAGACGACCGAGGCCTGGCTGCCGGACTCGTTCGGCTACTCCGGGGCGCTGCCCCAGATCGTGGCGGCGTCGGGCTCGGACCACTTCCTGACCCAGAAGACGTCGTGGAACGAGACCAACACCCTGCCGCACCACACCTTCGCCTGGGAGGGCATCGACGGGACCCGGATCCTGGCCCACTTCCCCCCGGTCGACACCTACAACTCCGACCTGGGCGCCGCCGAGCTGGCCCACGCGGCCGGCCAGCACTCCGAGCGCGGCCAGTCCGACGTCTCCCTGGTGCCGTTCGGGTTCGGCGACGGCGGCGGCGGGCCCACCCGCGAGATGGTGGAGACCGGGCTGCGCAAGGCCGACCTGGACGGGTCGCCCCGGGTCAGGTTCGGACGCCCGGACGCCTTCTTCGCCGAGGCGTCCGAGACCCTGCCCGAGCCGGCCGTCTGGTCCGGCGAGATCTACCTGGAGTTCCACCGCGGCACCTACACCTCGCAGGCCCGGACCAAGGCCGGCAACCGGCGCAGCGAGCACCTGCTGCGCGAGGCCGAGCTGTGGTCCGCGACCGCCGCCGTACGGCTCGGGCGGCCGTACCCGGTGCAGGCCCTCCAGCAGGCCTGGCACACGGTGCTCCTGCAGCAGTTCCACGACATCCTGCCGGGCTCCTCGATCGCCTGGGTCCACCAGGAGGCCGAACGGCGCTACGACGAGGTGGCCGTCGCCCTGGAGGCCCTCATCGACGACGCCGTCACCGCGCTGGCCGCCGACGACGGCGACACCCCCGAGACCGGCGGCCCGGTCGCCTTCAACGCCTCGCCCTTCGCCGTCCTCGGGGTCCCGCCCCTGGCGGCCGGCCGGGTCGAGCCGCAGCCGAGCCACGGGGCCCGGGAGGGGGACCGCTACGTCCTGACCGGCGACGCCGTCCGGGCCACCTTCGACGCCCACGGGCGGCTGATCTCCCTGGTCGACGGGGCCAGCGGCCGGGAGGTGATCGCGCCCGGCGCGGTGGGCAACGACCTGCAGCTCTTCCGCGACGTCCCCAACCAGTGGGACGCCTGGGACCTGGACACCGCGTACCGGCGTACGCCGCTGGACCGGGTCCAGACGGTGGCGGTGACCCTGGAGGGCGCGGAGCTGCGGGTGCAGAAGACCGTCGGGTCCTCGACCGTGGCCCAGCGGATCCGGGTCAACGAGGCCGGGACCGGGCTGGAGATCGAGACCGAGGTCGACTGGCACGAGCGGCAGAAGCTGCTCAAGCTGGCCTTCGGTTTCGACGTGCACGCGGACCGGGCGGCCAGCGAGGTCCAGTTCGGGCACGTCCGCCGCGCCACCCACGCCAACACCTCCTGGGACCAGGCGCGCTTCGAGACGGCGGCGCACCGGTGGGTGCACGTGGACGAGCCGGGACTCGGGGTCACCGTGGCCAACGACCGGGTCTACGGGCACGACATCACCCGCAGCACCCGCCCCGGCGGGGGGACCACGACGCTGGTCCGCGAGTCGCTGCTGCGGGCGCCGCTGTTCCCCGACCCGTACGCCGACCAGGGCCGGCACGTGTTCCGGCACGGCATCGTGGTCGGGGAGCTGCTGGCCGGGGTGGCCGAGGGCTACCGCCTGAACCTGCCGCTGCGGCACACACAGGGACGGACGGTGGCGCCGCTGGTCTCGGTCGACAACCCCGCGGTGGTCGTCGAGGCGGTCAAGCTGGCCGAGGACGGGTCGGGCGACGTGGTCGTCCGGCTGTACGAGGCCCGGGGCGGCCGGGCCACCGCCGTCCTGACTCCCGGGTTCGCCTCCACCGGCTCCGCCCGGACCGACCTGCTCGAGCGCACGCTGCCCGACCAGCCCGCCGACCCGTGCGTGCTGACGATGCGGGCCTTCGAGCTGGTGACGTTGCGACTGGCCCGGGCCGCCTGAGTCGGACCGCCCGACCCGGAGTCGGCCCGGAGTCGGAGCCGGAGCCGGGCCGGAGACGGGCCGGGGCCGGAGCCGGGCTCCCTTGCCAGGCAGCGCTCCCGGCGCACTGATTCGGGCATGGCGAAGACGAAGCAGGCCCG
>JAOPXW010000059.1 GCA_025964935.1 Friedmanniella sp.
GGCACCGCGTCCACGGCCGCCAGGCCGGCAAGATCATCAAGAAGGGATCACGACCGGGCTACACGTTCATCCACAACGCCGTCGACGACTGCTCCCGGCTGGCCTACTCCGAGATCCTTCCCGACGAGCGCAAGGAGACCGCCGCCGGGTTCTGGGAGCGTGCGCACGCCTTCTTCGCCGCTCACGACATCGTCATCCGACGGGTCTTGACCGACAACGGCAGCTGCTACCGCTCGAACCTGTTCGCTGCCGCGCTCGGCCCGATCGTCCACAAGCGGACCCGGCCCTACCGGCCCCAAACCAACGGCAAGGTCGAACGGTTCAACCGCACCCTGCTCGACGAATGGGCCTACGCCCACGTCTACCTATCCGAAGGCGACCGCGCCGCCGCGTTCCCCACATGGCTACATCACTACAATCACCATCGCGGCCACACCGCACTCGCAGGCAAGCCCCCAATCACCCGGCTAGCCGTCACCAACCTATGTGGGCAGTACACCTAGCCGTCCTCGCCCGGGGAGGTTCCGCGGGCGGCACGGTCCCGGCGCAGCAGCCGACGCCAGTCCGGCCCCTGCCCGGTCCGGGCCACCAGCAACCGGACCAGCAGCCAGGGGGCGCAGGCGAGGGCCACCGCGAAACGGGCGAGGTTCCACTCCAGGGTCTGCGGCACCAGGAGCGAGGCCGCGCTCAGGGCCACCATCAGCCCCAGCCCGACCCACAGTCGGGCCGACGCGGCGGGCCACCGTTGCTCACGGCGCAGGGCCAGCCGCTGCAGCCCGGCCTGCACGCCGAAGGCGACGACCGTGGCCAGCGCGGAGCCGGCGATGCCGAGACGCGGGACCAGGGCCAGGTTGAGGCCGATGTTGACCGCCGCGGCGGACCCGGTGGACGCCGCCAGGGCCCGGCCCCGGCGCAGTGAGAACAGCTCGCGGGTGGTGGCTCCCGCCGCCGCCACCGGGACGGCCGACACCGCGATCAGGAAGACGACGAGGCTCAGGGTCTCGGGGCGGAAGCTGGCGGGAGCGACGATGCGCAGGGCCAGCGGGGCCAGCAGGGTGATGCCGGCGATGACCGGCATCAGCAGCCGGTAGAGCTCGTTGCGGGCCCGGACCGCCAGCCGTACCCGCTCGCGCGGGTCACGCATCGCCGCGAACCGCGGCGTCCAGGCGCTCGAGGTGAAGGTCAGCAGCAGGATGACGATCGACCCGACCGTGTAGGCGACCTGGTAGCGGCCGACCTCCTCGGCGCCCAGGATCCGTTGGACGACGATCCGGTCCCCGGCGTTCAGGACGTAGGCCGCCATGCTGCCGACGGCCAGCGGCAGCCCGAAGCCGAGGGCCCGGCGGGTGGTGCGGAGGTCCAACAGTCCGGCCGGCCTCGGGCGGGTCACCGCGATCGCGATCCCCATGGCCGCGAACTGGCTGACCACCCCGCCCCAGGCGTACGTCGTGGCCGTGTCCGGGCCCACCAGCAGGAAGCCGATGCCGATGACCTGGCCGCCGACTGCGGCGAGGGCGCTGACCCAGGTGAAGACCCGGAGCCGGTCCTCGGCGAGCAGGAAGGCCAGCATGACCTGCACGCAGGCCCCCGCGACGGTCCACAGCAGGGTCGCCACGAGCAGCCACGAGAACGAGCCGAACCCGAGGGCCGGCGCCCACAGACGGCCCGTCAGCCCCAGCGCCAGGCACACCAGGACGGTGACCGCGAAGCTCACGGCCAGCAGCCCGCGGGCGGACCGGCCGTGTCCGTCCTGGGCCCGCTGCAGGACGATGGCCTGGTCCAGGCCGATGGTGGCCAACACGGTCAGGAGCTGGAACAGCGAGATGGCCGAGGCCAGCCGGCCGAACTCGACCGGGCCGATCAGGTGGGCCAGCACGGGGGACACCACCGTGGCGGCGACGGTCTGGAGCGAGAAGACGATCACGTAGAGCAGCCCCCGCCCGAACAGGCCGGACTGCTGCTGCGCGGTGTCGGTCTCCGGTGAGGAGGACGTCACCACTCACCTCCGTCGGTCCGGGCCCCGCGGTCCGCCCCGGGGCGGACCGGGACCGCGTACGGGTGGGCCCTCCCGCGAACCTTAGCCGCCGGCCGCGGCCGGCGAGGGAGATCCGGCCACAGGGGTGATCTTTGTGGACACCGTTGCCGCCCGCCGTCGGAAATTGCCGCACTCCGCACGTGGGGCGGGGAACATGCCTAGTGTGGTCGAGTGCCCCATCCGAGTCCTGCGACGTGCGCACCCGGGACCCGTGCGGCCACGACCGGTGGCTTCCTGCCCATCCCGGTGGCTGAGCTGGACCTGGCGGACACGGCCCCGGCCCCCGAGCCCAACGCCCTCGGACAGATCTGGCTCCTCGTCCGCCGCCGGGGCGTGCCGGTCGGCAGCATCGTCGCGCTGCAGCCCGGACCCCTCCGGGCTGCCGACCTCCGTCCGCTGGCGCGCGACCGGTTCGACGTGCCGACCCCGGAGCACGCCGACCCGACGCCGGAGCACGCCGACCCGATCCCGGTGGCCCGGTCGGCCGGGCCGGGGCTGGTCAGTGTGGTGATCTGCACCCTCGGTCAGGAGGGCCGGCTGCGGCGGGCGGTGGCCTCAGTGCTGGCCCAGTGCGACGTCACCCTGGAGCTGCTGGTGGTCGACAACGACCCGACCAGCGGCCGGGTCTCGCGGCTGCTCGGGCACCTGGTGGACCCGCGGCTGCGCATCGTCTCGGAGCCGCGGCGGGGGCTGTCCTGGGCCCGGAATGCGGGGCTGGCGGCCTGCCGCGGCTCGGTGGTCGCCTTCACCGACGACGACGCGTACGCCGAGCCGGGCTGGCTCGCCCACCTGACGCGCCCGCTGGTCGAGGCGGGCCGGGTGGTGTGCGCCACCGGGCTGGTCCTGCCGGCCGAGATCGCCACCCGGGCCCAGGTCTGGTTCGAGGAGTTCGGCGCCTTCGACAAGGGGTTCGAGCCGGTGGTGTGGAGCGCGGGGCAGCACCCCGAGCTGTCCTGCCTCGGCCGGCCCGGCTCCCCGGGTCCGCTCTTCCCCTACGCCGCCGGCGTCTTCGGCTCCGGCAACAACATGGCCTTCGACGTGGGCTGGCTGCGGTCGGTGGGCGGGTTCGACGTCGCCCTCGGCGCGGGCACACCCACCCGGGGCGGGGAGGACCTGGACGCCTTCCTGCGGGTGATGCTCGGTGACCGGGCGCTGGTCTACGAGCCGCGCGCCCTGATCCGGCACTATGCCCGCAGCGGCACGGCCCAGCTGCACCAGCAGCTGTACGGCTACGGCTCGGGGATGTCGGCGGTCATCGCCAAGTACCTGCTGACCCGGCCCCGGCACGCGGCCCGGATCGTGGCCCGGGTGCCGGCCGGTCTCCGGCTGCTGCTGGACCCACGCTCCACCAAGAACAGCGACCGCAGCCCCGGCTATCCCCAGAGTCTGGCCCGGGTGGAGCTGCGGGGCTATCTGGCCGGGCCCTTCCTCTACGTGAGGAGCCGCTGGCGCGCTCGGCGGGTCTGAGGCTCGGGTCCGAGGCTCGCTCCACCGACCAGGCAGACCAGACGGGGCGGGCCCTGGGGACCGCCGAAGCCGACGTGCGCCCGGCGCTGGTCGCCGAGGCCGGGACGGGTGTCGTGCCGCCGGCTGAGCAACGGGCCGAACCAGTGCCGGCCGTGGAACTTCATGCAGGACCCGGGCGCACACAGGCTGCAGGGGGTTCCTGCGCGATAGTGCTCGTGCGCGGCGTGCGGATGACCACACGCGCACAGGGGAGAAAACTGCTGTCCCACGGCTGCCTCTTTGCGGCTCGGTGAGTGAACGACGACACCTTGATCATAGCCGCGGGACCAACGGCGGACGGCCGATTCGCGGACCCGGACACGCCACGTGAGGGGCCGGTCGGGCGGCAAGGGACCCACCAGGGTGCTGGGGGTGGATCGGCCCTGGTGGGGACCGATTTCGCGTAACCCGCCCCCCGGCAGGGTGTCGTGGCTACGATCGGCGGAGATGTCTGCCGAACCCGTGGCTGGGGCCCCACGACCCGGGACCCCGCCCGCGGTCGGATCGCTCCCACCCCCACCGCCCGCGCCGCCCCGGGTCACTGTGATCACGCCCGCGTACAACATCGAGCCCTACGTCGCCGAGGCGATGACGGCCGTGCTGGCCCAGACCGTC
>JAOPXW010000066.1 GCA_025964935.1 Friedmanniella sp.
TGGACGCGGACCAACCCGCTGATCCGGGAGGCGTCCCAGCTGGTGATCGCCGGAGAGATCGGCGAGGTCCGGCACGTCAACGCGAGTTTCGGCTTCGCCTTCGACGGGCCCGACAGTCATCGGCTGCTCGACCCGGAGCAGGCCGGCGGGGCCATCCTGGACGCCGGGGTCTATCCGGTGCACGCGGTCAACCTGTTCCTGGGCGAGCCCGACCAGGTCCGCGGCTTCGGCACCCTCGCCTCGACCGGCGTGGACAACCACGCGGCCGCCCTGCTGGTCTTCGACGCGCTCAACGGCCGACCGGCCGCCACCGCCTCGATCCTGTGCACGCTGGAGGCCGACCTGCCCACCCGGCTGGAGATCTACGGCACCCGGGGCCGGATCCTGTTCGACGACTTCTTCATCCGGCCGCAGCAGATGTCGGTGTTCCACGGGGCCCGCGGGACCGACCCCGAGGTGCACATCACGCAGTGGCCCGGAGGTGGCTACACCTTCCAGGCCCAGGAGGTCATGCGCTGCATGCGGGCCGGCGAGAACCAGTCTCCGCTCGTGCCCTGGTCGCATAGCCTGGAAGTGGCTCGCACGCTGGCCCGCTGGCAGGCGGAGGTCGGCGCCTAAACCACCGACGGAGGACCCAGGCCCGTGATGGAACGCATGACCGGACACGTGCAGCCGTACGCGTGGGGGTCGACCACGATGATTCCCGAGCTGCTCGGCGAGAAGCCGACCGGGGAGCCGCAGGCTGAGCTGTGGCTCGGAGCGCATCCGTCGGCGCCCGCCCGGGTGGGCGACCGGTCGTTGGACGACCTGGTCACCGAGGAGCCGGACGCGACCGTCGGAGCGGCGTCGGTGGCCGCCTTCGGGCCCCGGCTGCCCTACCTGCTCAAGGTCCTGGCGGCCGCGCAGCCGCTGTCCCTGCAGGCGCACCCCAGTCGGGCGCAGGCCGAGGCCGGGTTCGCCCGGGAGAACGAGGCCGGGTTGGCGCTGGACGCCAAGGAGCGGCTGTACCGCGACGACTGGCCCAAGCCGGAGGTGCTGTGCGCCCTGGTCGACAGCGAGGCGCTGTGCGGGTTCGCGGAGCCGGCCGAGACGTACGGGCACTTCGAGCGGCTCGGCGTGGCTCGCGCCCTGGCCCTGGTCGCCCCGCTGGCCAAGGAGGCGACGCCCGCGCCGGAGCGGCTGGCCGCGGTGTTCGGCGCGCTGCTGCGGCTGTCGGGGGACGAGCTCGAGGTCGTCGACCAGGTGGTGAAGGCCGCGCAGGAGGTGGACGAGGAGGGGCCGTACGGGCGGTTCGCCGAGACCGCCCGCGACCTCAGCTCGTTCTATCCCGGTGACCCCGGGGTGCTGGCCGCGCTGTGCATGAACCGGCTGTCGCTGCGGCCCAACGACGCCGTGTATCTGCCCGCGGGCAACCTGCACGCCTATCTACGCGGTGGCGGGGTCGAGATCATGGCCAACTCCGACAACGTGCTGCGCGGGGGGCTGACCCCCAAGCACGTGGACGTCGACGAGCTGCTGTCGGTGCTCGACTTCTCCCCCGGCTTCGCCGGCCTGGTCGTGCCGATCGAGGTCACCCCCGGCGCGTGGCGCTACCCGACCCCGGCCCTCGAGTTCGCCCTCTGGCGGCTGGAGCCCTCGGCCACCGAGATCCCCCTGCCCGGGAGCGGGACTGGTCGGGTGGTCATCGTCACCGACGGCTCGGTCAGCCTGCGGGGGGCCGGCACCGAGCTGGCGCTCGGGCGCGGGCAGGCGGCCTTCGTCAGCGCGTACGAGGAGGCCGTCGTGTACGGCTCCGGCACCCTGTTCGTGGGCGGGCCCGGTACGGCTGAGGTCTAGCCCTTCCGGGCGCCGGGGCTGAGCGTTTCGGGCGGGGGCTGGGCTTCGGTAGCCTGAGGTTGCACCGTGGTGCACCCGCTGGCGTGGCGCAATTGGTAGCGCACCTGTCTTGTAAACAGGCGGTTGTCGGTTCGAGTCCGACCGTCAGCTCCAGTCCTTTCCTTCTTCTTAGAACCCCCGTTTGGCGCCCGACCCGATCGGTCTGGCGGCGGGGTGACAACGACGCTCATTCATGACCTAAGCGGGGACAGTCGATCGCATCCGCCGGCTCGCGCAGCGCCGACGGCATCACGTGCGGGGAGCGGTTCGTCGTGTCCCCAACTGCGAGTGCCCAGGACCTCCATCCCCACTCGCGGGGCCAACAGCAGCGGGGCGCAAGTGTGCCGAAGGCTGCAGCCGAATCCGCCGCGCGTCAGCCTGGGCAACCGCCCCCGCTGTGTCCTGGCGTACACCGCCCGTCGCACCCGCCCCCGTCGGGCGGCAGGACGTGGGAAGCAACCGTGCACCGGCCGTCGGCGCGGTGGCCGACCGTCGCTTGGCATCCCCACCACCCACGTGGTCGTCCTGGTGAGGCAGGACTCAGACCCGCGGCAGCGTGCCCCGTTACCCATTGCTCAGCGATCGCGTTCGACCTTAGGCTGAGGATCTGCCCTAGGTGACCCCGATCAGTCAGCTGGGCGACAACAAGGGGGTTGTCATGCGGAGCGTTGCAACGCAAGTCCTGGTCTTTCTCACTGTGCTGGGCACGGCGACCGTGGCCTTCCCTCTTGGAGCGCAGGCGGCGCCACCCACGCGCATCGTCGATCAGACGACCGACGTGGTCTGCACAGGGATCAGCCACGACGTGAAGATCACGGTCAGCGCGGCCCGGTCAGACCTGGCCGGCACGCAGAGCGCCGTCCAGCTGTCCTACGCCTCCACCGGGGAGACGATCGGCCGCTTCGACACCGGCACCAGCGACTGGGGCGACGGCACTTTCCGGGCAGCGATCCCGGTCCTGGGCCGGGGGGATGAAGAGGATCAGCCGGTCGGTGAGGTCTACTTCTCGGGCAGCTACGCCCCCGCTGGGGAGCCGCAGGTGACCCGTGACACGTTCAACGCTGGCAATGTCCATGTCGTCGAGGAGCACGTCGTGACCCCGCTGGCGATCAGTGGTGTGACTCTGACCTACGACGACAACGACACGGCTCCCGGCGACGTCACCTTCGCTGATCTCACCTGCGAGGGCTCGGCGGCCACAGGGTCGCTGTTCTTCACCAACCCCGCGACCTTGGTCCAGATCGGCACCGGACTGTTCCAGGATCCTGCGGGCTGCACGACCAGCAACGTCGCGGAGTACGCCATCGAGGGCACGCTCGACGAGCTGTTCGTCGATGCCTCCTACGCAGACCGACCCGAGGCGAACGCCAGCGGTCTGGTCCTGGTGGGCGGCGGCACTTGGCAGGGGCAGTTCCGCCTGCAGATCGCCGACGAGCCTGCAGGAACCGTCGACGCCACCGCCACGCTCGAGCGGGGGCGGCCGTACCACGCCACCGAGGGTGCGAACAAGATGCAGACCCACTTCCAGGTGACGCCGTACTCCTTCAGCCTGGTGGTCGAGGGCCCCGGCGCTCCGGCCGAGCTTGACTGCACCCTGTTCCAGGTGCGCGAGACGATGCACACGCCCAACCCGTCCAGCTAGACGCGCACCCGCCTGCGAACGACGGCACCTGCGGGATGGCGGACGTGGAGGCGCTGGCGTCCTAGTTCGGGTGTGCGTCGGGTTGTGAGGCGAACTCCCAGACCGGATCGGCTCCCCCATCCAGGAAACCTTCCGTTCAGACCGCGGCGGAGGGTCAATCGAGAGTGGTCCCCTGCTACCCGCCGCCGCCCTGCCCTGGCTCCATCTGCGCCAGCATCGCCTCGAGGGCAGCCTGGTCGGGTCCCACAAACGGATCCGCGTCCGGCGCAGCTTCCAGGGTGTCCAGGAGCTGAGTCGCGGCGCCGTGCGCGGGCGGCAGGTGGGTGCACAGCACGACCGGCGGATCAAGGCTGCGCAACGGACCGAGGGAGTTGCGGAAGGCGTTGCGGTCGATGGTCGTCACCCAGGGGCTGTCGACGGTCGCCCACAAGCGCTGGCCGGCGAGCAGGTCGTCGATCGGCACATCCCGGATGTCGTCGACGGCGGCCAGCTCCGCCGTCGCCATGGGTGAGCCGAAACAGTCCGACGTGAAGCAGGTGCCGGTCAGCTTGTCGTAGA
>JAOPXW010000085.1 GCA_025964935.1 Friedmanniella sp.
CAAGATCGCCAGCGACATCCGCTGGATGGGCTCGGGTCCGCGAGCGGGGTTGGGCGAGATCCAGCTGCCCGACCTGCAGCCGGGCTCCTCGATCATGCCCGGCAAGGTGAACCCGGTGCTGTGCGAGGCCATGACCCAGGTCTGCGCCCAGGTGATCGGCAACGACGCCGCGGTCACGTTCTCCGGGGCGGCCGGCGCCTTCGAGCTCAACGTGATGCTGCCGGTGATGGCCCGCAACGTCCTGGAGTCGATCCGGCTGCTGGCCAACGTGAGCCGGCTGTTCGCCGACCGCTGCGTCGACGGGATCGTGGCCAACGTCGAGCACTGCCGTCACCTGGCCGAGTCCTCGCCCTCGATCGTGACGCCGCTGAACAAGTACATCGGCTACGAGAACGCGGCCAAGGTGGCCAAGACCGCACTCAAGGAGGGCAAGACCATCCGCGACGTGGTGCTCGAGTCGGGCTTCGTCACCGACGGCTCCGTCACCGAGGACCAGCTCGACGAGGCCCTGGATGTGCTGTCGATGACCCGTCCCCGCGTCTGAGGCCGACCCTGAAGTTGTGGAGAAGATCCGGCCCGGTAGTCCACGCCGGATCTTCTCCACAACTGACCTGAGGTCACCGACGCGATCGGCTACTCCTTGGGCAGCGCGATGTTGACCATCCACGGCACCCCGAACCGGTCGACGCAGGCGCCGTACTCGTCGCCCCACATCTGCTTCTCCAGCGGGGTCGACACCGTCCCGCCCTCGGCCAGACCGGCGAAGAACCCGCGCAGCTCCTCCAGCTCGCTGCCGCTGAGGCAGACCGAGATGCTGTTGCCCGGCGTATGGTCCATCCCGTCGGGGACGTCGGAGGCCATCAGGACGAAGCCGTTGGGGGCCTCCAGCTGGCCGTGCATGACCTGGTCGGCCAGCGGGGTGTCCGCCATCCCGAACTCGCCGAAGGTGGAGATCACGACCGTGCCGCCGAAGATCTCGCGGTAGCGGTCGAGGGCTTCCCGCGCACCGCCGCGGAAGGTGAGGTACGGGGTCATCGAAGCCGTCATCGGGCGCTCCTGGAGGTGGGTGGGGCCGGGACCGGCCGCTCTCTCATCATGGGCCGGTCCCGGCGCTCCCGGCAAGGCTCAGCCGAGCGAGATCGCCGTCCACGACACGGCCGGCAGCTCGATGCTCAGCGTGCCCCCGCTGACCTGGGCGGAGGTGTTCTCGGCGACCCCGACCCGCTCCCGGTCGGTGAGGGTGTTGGCGGCGTAGATGTCGTCGTCAGCGAGCGTGTGCGTCTCCAGCAGGGCCACGTCACCGAGGTGACTCACGTCCACCGTGACCGTCGTGGCCGCGTCGGTGCTGCGGTTGACCAGGAAGATGGCCGTCCGGCCCGTCGCCTCGTCCCAGGTGGCGACCGCGTCGACCAGGGGGACCTCCCCGTACGCCTTGGTGGTGTAGCTGTCCGAGGTCAGCTTGACCTCCAGCGCCGTACCGACGGCGAGCCGCGAGGTGATGGCGAAGGGGAAGAAGGTGGTCTGGCGCCAGGCCGGGCCGCCGGGCTCGGTCATGATCGGGGCGATCACGTTGACCAGCTGAGCCAGCGAGGCCGAGGTCACCCGGTCGGCGTGCTTCAGCAGCGAGATGAGCAGGTTGCCCACGACGACCGCGTCGATCACGGAGTAGGAGTCCTCGAGCAGGCGGGGTGCCGTCGGCCACTGCTCGATGTCGGTGATCTGCTCCACGGCGTGGAAGCGGGTGTTGTACCAGACGTTCCACTCGTCGAAGGAGATGTTGATCCGCTTCTTGCGGTTCAGCTGGGCCCGGACGGTGTCGGCGGTGGCCACCACGGACTCGATGAAGTGGTCCATGTTGGTGGCCACGGCCAGGAAGCTCGCCGCGTCGCCGTCAAGCTCCTCGTAGTAGACATGGCAGGAGATGTAGTCCACGTCGTCGTAGGTGTGCAGCAGCACGGTGTGCTCCCACGACCCGAAGGTCGGCATGTTCGCGTTCGAGCTGCCGCAGACGACCAGCTCCAGGTCGGGGTCGAGCTGACGCATGGCCTTGGCGGTCTGGGAGGCGATCTTGCCGTAGTCCTCGGCGTTGCGGTGTCCGAGCTGCCAGGGCCCGTCCATCTCGTTGCCCAGGCACCACATCGTGATCCGGTGCGGCTCGGGGCGGCCGTTCTTGATCCGGGCGTCGGACAGCGCCGTCCCGGAGCGGATGTTGGCGTACTCGAGCACGTCGAGCGCCTCCTGGACCCCGCGGGTGCCGAGGTTGACGGCGTACATCAGCTCGCTTCCCACCTTCTCCAGCCAGCCCGCGAACTCGTCCAGACCGACCTGGTTGGACTCGGTGGAGTGCCAGGCCAGGTCCAGGCGGGTGGGACGCTCGTTGCGGGGGCCGACCCCGTCCTCCCAGCGGAAGCCGGAGACGAAGTTGCCGCCGGGGTAGCGGATGGCGGAGACCCCGAGCTCACGGACGAGCTCGATCACGTCGGTCCGAAAGCCCTCCTCGTCGGCGCTGGTGTGTCCGGGCTCGTAGATGCCGTCGTAGACGCAGCGGCCGAGGTGCTCCACGAAGGAGCCGAAGAGGCGTCGGTTGACGGCGCCGACCTGGAAGTGTGGGTCGAGGGTGAGCTGGGCGGAGGGCATAGCTGTTCTGTCCTTAGAGGTCGAGAGGGAGAAAGGGTCAGCGGGTCACTTCAGGGCGCCCAGCGAGAGGCCGCCCTGCCAGTACTTCTGCAGCGAAAGGAACGCGATCACCAGCGGGATCACCGAGACCAGCGAACCGACGATGATCAGACCCCACAAGGAGGTCCCACCGCCGTTGTTCGCCGACGCCTGGCCCTGCCACAGACCGAGCCCGACCGTG
>JAOPXW010000117.1 GCA_025964935.1 Friedmanniella sp.
CATGATCGGTGGAGCGGTCGCACCGCTGGTCGGGGCACTCGAGAACGGCACCGCCATCCCGATGGCCGGCGTCGTCGTGGGCACCACCGGGATCGCCACCCTGCTCTACCTGTCGGTCCGCCGCAGCCTCTCGGCCGTCTCGTACGCCTGAGCCGGCCCGGTGACCCACCGGTCACCGCACCGACCGCGACCCGGTCAGCCCCCGTACGGGGGCCGGCCGGGTCGTCGTCGTTTTGCCCGCGTCCGGCCCCCGTCGGCAACCTAGGTAGACGTAGGTTCCCGCCACCTGACACAGGTTGCAAGCTGCGTAGAGCGGACGCAACCTAGGTAGACCTAGGTTTCCCCACCCGGCCCAGGTTGCCCGGTTGCCGCCCCCCACCGAGCTGACGGGAACGTAGGTAGACCTAGGTTCCGGCCACCTGGCACAGGTTGCAAGCTAGGTAGAGCGGACGCAACCTAGGTAGACCCAGGTTCCCGCACCTGGGTCCGGGGTCAGGGGGCGGCGTTCCAGCGCTGCATGGCCGGCTGGCCCTTCTCCTCACCCAGGACCGAGACGGTGCTCGTGTCGAGCGGGAAGTGCACCCCGTACGCCAGGTCGAAACCCAGCCACCGCATGGCCAGCGCCCGCGAGGCGTGTCCGTGCCCGAAGCAGATGGCCTGCTCGACCCCGGAGCTGCGGATCTTGGCCACCACCCGGTCGAGCCGCTCCGACACCTGGTCGGAGGTCTCGCCACCCGGTACGGGCTGGCTCCAGATCGTCCAGCCGGGCACCGTCTCGCTGATCTCGTCGCTGGTCCGGCCTTCGTAGTCGCCGTAGAACCACTCGGCCAGGTCGTCGTCCAGGACCGGCTCGTGCTCCCCGGTGAACCCGGCCAGCTCCGCCGTCCGGCGGGCCCGCTGGCGGGGGCTGGACAGCACCAGCCCGAAGTCCGCCGGGTCCAGGTGGCCCCTCAGGGCGGTCGCCTGCTCCACCCCCACGTCGGTGAGCGGGAGGTCGGTGACCGAGGTGTGCTGGCCCGACCGGCTCCACTCGGTCTGCCCGTGCCGGACCAGGAACAGCCGGGTCACGCGCCGGCCCCCACAGCAGGAGCAGCCATCGGGAGCAGGCCCTGCCGTACGGTCCAGTGCCCGCCGGCCAGCAGCCGGTCCGCGACCGCCCGCTGCAGGCTGCTGTCGCGCGGCAGGCCGGCCGGATCGGTCTCCCCCCGCCTCAGGAACGTGAAGAACAGGGCATCGGAGTCGCCGGGCATGGGGTCACCGTACAGGCGCCACCGCCGTTGGAACGCCGCGATGTTGGCGCGGCCGGGCAGGGCCGCGGCCAGGTCGGGGTCGAGCAGCCAGCTCAGGCACCAGAACTCCGCGGCCGGGCGCTCGGGGAAGTGCCGGGCGAAGAACGTCTGGGCCCAGCCGAGGGAGGCGTCGACCTCCGCCGGCCGCAGCGGACCCGTACGCGGGACGTGCGTGCTCATCACCCAGCGGCCGTCCAGCCACATCAGGTTCAACTGCAGCCGACCCAGCCAGTAGAGGGCGCCGGACCAGGTGACGAGCAGCCATTCGTGGGTGTGCAGCCCGAACTCCCCGTACGTCTGCCGGTGCACCCCGACCTGCTGCCCGAGCTCGGCCAGGGTCCGCTCCGAGACCTCGGCCGGGATCCCGCGGCGGAGGTGGAAGGCCCGCACGTCGTCGGCCGTTGCGGCCAGGGCCAGCAGCGGCAGCACCCCCGGGCCGGCCGCGTCCACGTCCTCGACCCCCCAGGTCAGGGCGCCGTCCCCGACGCCCGAGTCGTGGCCGCCGTCCTCGCCCGGGAACCGACCGAGCCCGACCCGCAGCCGGTCCACCAGCCGCTCGACGGTGCCCAGCAGCGCGGGCTCGGCGGCCACCTTGCGGGCGGCGGCCCTGGCGGCGGCCAGGTCCGGTCCGTCCAGACCGAGGCGCCGCAGCCCCTCGGTCCAGCCGTCCGAGCCGAGCAGGGCGGCGACCGCCCCGGGTTCTGCTCCGACCACCGGCTCTCCCTCGTGTTCACCGACCGCGTGGGTCGCGGTGTAACAATGCTGGCATGAGCGACCGTCAGCCCGACCTGCCGAACCGCCAGACCCCGTTCTCGGAGGCGTTCCGGGCGTTCATCGCCCAGGGCTGGGCCCCCTACCCGACCGAGGCGCCGGCCGCTCTGCCCGCCTCGGGTCCCGCCCGGGAGCGCCGCACCGCGGTCAGCCGGCTCTACCCGGGCGAGCGCGTCGTGGTGCCGGCCGGCGGCCTGGTCACCCGCTCCAACGACACCGACTACAGGTTCCGGCCGCACTCGGCGTTCGCCCACCTGACCGGGCTGGGCACCGACCGCGAGCCGGACGCCGTCCTGGTCCTGGAGCCGACCGACGCCGGGCACGACGCCACCCTGTACATCCGACCCCGCGCCCCGCGGGACTCCGCCGAGTTCTACGCGAACCCCCGCTACGGCGAGATGTGGGTCGGGCAGCGGCCGTCGCTGGAGGAGATGAGCGCCCTGGTCGACCTGGTCTGCGCCGACATCGCCGACCTGCCCGACCAGCTGGGCAAGGACGCCGACACCATCCCGCTCCGCGTGCTGGCCGAGGCCCCGGACCCGGTGGTGACCGCCCTCGTCGCCCGGCTGCGGGCGTCCCTGCCCGCCGAGCAGGCCGCGGCCGCCCTGACCCGCGACGCCGAGCTGACCGTCGCCTTGAGCGAGCTGCGGCTGGTCAAGGACGCCTTCGAGGTCGAGCAGCTGCGACAGGCGTGCGCCCAGACCGCGGACGGGTTCGCCGCGGTGGTCGCGGACCTGCCCGAAGCCGTACGCCGCGGCCGGGGTGAGCGCTGGGTCGAGGGCGTCTTCGGCCTGCACGCCCGCCACGGCGGCAACACGGTCGGCTACGACACGATCGCCGCCTCCG
>JAOPXW010000126.1 GCA_025964935.1 Friedmanniella sp.
TATCCGGTCAGGGCACCGCTGATGCAGGCCCGGGCGGGCCCGCTTGATCCGTCGCAACCGCGACGGCGAAGTGGCAAGAGCTCGGCGGCCAGCGGCGTCATCCGTTCGTGAGGAGTCACGACACCGACGGTGAACCCGGTCGCTGGGCGAGCGGTTCAGTCGAGTCGGTCGGACGCGTCACCGACGGGCCCCAGACCCCACCCCGGGTCTGCGCCCTCCGTGACTGTTCGACGAACCCAGCTCCTCGGGCCCTCAGGCCCGGCGGTGCTGCGTCATCGGTCATCCAGGTGACTGTTCGAGTTCTCGCGGCCGGCGAGGACGCTGGTCCTGCCTTGACCTACGGCGCCCAGAAGCAGTATTTCCCCATGATCTTTTCCCCCCCCGAATGCGGGACGGGGCATCCCCCCCGGATTCCCCTGACACGAGTCTGAGAGAGACCCGACGGAGTGTCAAGATCTATTTCGTCAACCAATGTAACGAGACGTTATCGAAACATTGGCCGATCGTTCAACGACTGGTCATCACTATCGATTCAGGCAATGATCCCGGGCTGGCCGGCAGTGGCGAACGGGGTCCATTCTGATGATGATCTTGATAAACGTCGAGAATGATCAAGGAACGCTCCGGGAGCTCCCCTCCACGGACCGACAAAATGATCTTGTTCGGTCGCTGAAAAAGATCGTGGATCGCTATCGGCCGACGGGACTGCTCGAGCCGTCGGCCCACACGACCAGCCCCGTACGGCCCGGCCGGGTCGCCAGCCAGCGGGCCGCGTCGGCGCCCCGGGCGTACGCGGCGGTGGCGTCGATGTCGGCCCAGGTCAGGGAGGCGGCGATGACGGTGACCGACGCGACCCCGACCGGGGCCGCCCCGCTGCGGGCGTCGACCAGGTGCTCGCCGCGACGGCTGGTGCCGGAGGTGGCCACCGCTCCGTTCCGGACGGGGACGGCCGCGATCAGCTGGTTCGGGTCGAAGGGGCTCTCGATGCCGATGCGCCAGGGCTCGGCCCCGCGCTCCCGCGTCCGGCAGACCAGGTCGCCGCCGGCGGCGAGGCAGTAGTCCGTCCCGTCCAGCTCCTCCAGCCAGCGGGCGGCGCGCTCGACGGCCCAGCCCTTGACCACGCCGCTGGGGTCGAGGGTGCTCCGTCCGTTCGGCCCGGGCCGGCGGATCGAGAACGCCCCGCCCGACTCGTCCTCCGCCCGCTCCCCCAGGGCCAGCACCTCCCGGACCTCGGCCGGAGCCTCGGCCGTGGTCACCTCGCCGCGGTCCAGACGGCTGACGAAGGAGTCGGCCCGATAGGTGCTGAACACGCGGTCGACCTCGTGCAGGGAGGCCATCACAGCCTCCCAGGCGGCCCGACCACGCGGGCTGTCGGCGTGCCGGCCCCGTACGGCCAGGCTCACCGGCATCCCCATCGCCTGCTCGACCCGGCGGTGCACGCGGGCCGCCGACGGGTGAGGGGAGGTCACGCTCACATCCCGGCCTGGTCCAGCGCCGACTGCAGCGACTCGAGGTAGCCGTCGGTGGTGACGGTGGCGCCGCTGATCATGTCCACCTTGCCGTTCTGGTTGGTCAGGGTGTCCTGCACCAGCACCGGGATGGCGTAGGAGTTGATCTCCTGATCCCTGCCGTTCCCGTTGGGGTACTGGACCACCTGGACGTCGGTGATCTTGCCGTTCCTGGTCGTGATCTTGACCTGGACCGGACCCCAGCGGGTCTGCGCCACGTCGCCGGTGTAGCTCTTGGCGGCCCCCGAGCTGCTGGCACCGGCCGGGGCCGACGGGGTCGGGTCGGGCGACCCACCGCCGCCCGAGCCGGCCGAGGCCGACGGGGTCGGCGTCGCGCTCGCCCCGGCCGACCCACTGGTCGTGGCCGGCGAGGTCGCCGCCGCGGTCTGTCCCTTGCCGCTGGTCGAGGTGTGGTAGCCGAACAGCAGGACCACGATGGTGACGGTGCTGGCGAGCCAGATGACGATGCGTCTCATGCCCTCACCACCCGAAGCTCTCGACGTGGATCCGGTCCCGCGGGGTGCCCGCGTCCTCGACCGTGCGCTGGACGGCGGCCGCCCAGACAGCGGGTCCGCAGACGTAGACGTCCCGCTCGGCGACGTCGGGGATCCAGTACCGCAGTGCGGTCAGGTCGTCGACCATGCCCATTCCTTCTCCTAGCCACGAGTCGGGTCCGCGGCGGCGGCCCGGGAGGTTCACGATCTGCAGCCCGCGTTCGGCCGCCAGCACACCGAACTCCCACGCGAACAGGGGGTCGGTGGCGTAGCGGTGCAGCAGGGTGGCCCCACCGGGGGCGTAGTCCAGACCCTCGGCGAGGGCCCGCAGCGGGGTGATGCCCACCCCGGCTCCGATCAGGGCCACGCGGTGGTGGGCCCGCGCCCGGTCGGCCAGGCGACCGTACGGGCCTTCGAACACGACCCGGGTGCCCGGCTGGAGCCGGGCCATCCGCGCACTGCCGTCGCCGAGGGCCTTGGCGGTGAGGCGGAGACTGCGCCCGTCCGGCGCCGCGGACAGCGAGTACGGGTTGGCCCGGGTCCAGCCGGGGCCGGCGAGGAAGCGGACAGTGAGGAACTGGCCGGCCTCGACCGGCAGCTGGTCGAGGTGGCGACCGGTGAGGTACACCGACACCACCCCGTGGCCCTCGTCCACCACCGACGTCACGGTGAGCCGGTAGCGCAGGGTGCGCCACAGGGGCAGACCGACCCGCCACACCAGGATGGCGGCGCTGGCCGCGCTCCACAGACCCCACCAGAAGACGGTCCGCCCGGTGGAGGCCAGGAACTCCCGCCCGGTCCAGAGTTGGTGCGGCAGGGCCAGGCCGACGCCGAGGTAGGCGTACAGGTGGAGGAGGTGCCAGGACTCGTAGCGGAGCTTGCGGCGCGCGGCCCTGATGCTGGTGAGGACGACCATGACCAGCGCGACCGTCCCGCCCAGGGAGAGCAGGACGCCCCCCGCGCTGGTCAGCAGCTCCCAGAAGGTGCCGGGCACGGCGCCCAGCCGGCCGGCGGCATACCCGTACGTGATGGTCAGGATGTGCAGGACCATCAGGTCGAAGGACACGAAGCCGACCACCCGGTGCAGCCGGGCGAGCCGGTCGCGGCCGAAGGCGTTCTCCAGGAACGGCAGCCGCGCCATCATCAGGACCTGGATCAGGAGCAGGTCGGCGGAGAGCAGGCCGCTGAGACGGCCGACCGAGGTCAGACCCGTCTCCCAGCCCGCCAGGTCGGTGATCCCGCCGCCCGCGTCCCACCAGTAGGTGACCAGCAGCAACGAGGCCCAGAGGCCCAGGCCCGAGAGCAGACGGAGGGTGGCGTCGATGCGGTGGCGCGACGGTGCGGGCGGCAGCACCCGCTCGGCGACCGGGCTGGTCACGGAGGCGGGGGCGGCAGCCACGGCGGTCACGTGGTCTGTCCGCCGGTGCTGCCCGCGGACGGAGCCGAGCTCGGGGCCTGACCCCGCGAGCCGTCGGGCGCCTGCGCCCGGTCGTCGCCACCGGATGGCCGACCGCCGTCGTCGTCCGACTCGTCGTCGTCCGACTCGGTGCTGTCGGGGACGGTGCCCCCGGATACCCAGGGGCCCCGGTGGTCGCCGAAGCCCTGACCGCCGAGCGGGCGCGGGCCGGGCACCGCCCGTGCCTGACCGGACGGGTCACCGGCCGCCGGGGCGGAGGCGCGCAGCTGCGGGTTCTCGGTGCCCGTGCCCTGGTTCTGACCGCGCACCAGCACGGTGCCTCCGGTCGCGGCGGCGAGCATAGCCAGCGCGCTCAGGACGACCGCCGGTACGACGCC
>JAOPXW010000154.1 GCA_025964935.1 Friedmanniella sp.
CGGTCGGGGCGGGTCCGCCGTCGCGGTACAGCGGCTTCGGCGCATCCTCGTCCTCGGCGGCCGCGGCCGCCGAGGCGGGCGCAGCCGAAGTGGGCTCCGAGGGCGCCGACTCCGGCGGCTCGGGCTCGGCGGTGGTCGACTCCGCCGGCCCGGGCTCCACCGCGGTGGGCTCGGCGGGGGTGGGCTCGGCGGGGTCGGGCTCGGCGGGGGTCGGCGCGCCCGGGGTGGGCGGGGCGCTCTGCGGGTCGACGAAGGCGCGCCGGGGCCGATAGGACTCGGACTCCTTGTCGGGCATGGTGCGCTGCTCCTTGCGGGGTTCGGGTGAGCCCCGACGGCCGGGCCGTGGGGCAAAGATCTCCCAAACTTTACCCCGAGCGGGCGTGTCCGGGCTGCCCGCGCGCGGGCCCTGGGTGAGCATGGTGGGGACATGCCCTCCCTTCTGTCCGCCCGCCGTACCGCGGCCGAGGTGTCTCTGCACGCCACGACGCCGCGCGCCGAGCGACCCTCCGGGGGGCCGCGGCTCGACCTCCCGCTGCCGACCGGCTGGCTGCCCGCCGCGGTCGCAGCCGGTCTGGCCACCGCCGCCCTCGGCTGGTTCGTCTGTGCCGCCCTCAGCGTGCTCGGCTGGCTGGCGGCCGGGGTCGGCACCATCTCCGGACCCCTGACCGTGGGCACCCACCTCTGGCTGCTCGTCAACGGAGTCAGCGCCCGGCTCGGTGTCCTACCCGTCACCCTCGTGCCCTGGGGTGCCACCGTCCTGGTCGCCCTGGCGCTCGGGCGGGGGGCCGCGTACGCCGCCCGCCGGGTCCGTCCCGAGGAGACCACCGGGCCCGGGCTGGTCAGTGTGGTGGTCGCCGCGTCCTACCTGGTCCCGGTGCTGGTCACCGGGGTGCTGGCCGGCGAGCCCTGGCAGGCGCCCGCGCACTGGGCCGCCGTCATCGTGGTGCTGCTCGGCTCGGCCTACCTCGGCGCGGCGCGACCGCTCGGGGCGACTCCCACCGGCCGTGCACCGGCCTGGCTGCGGCCCGTCCCCCGGGCCGTGCTGGCCGCCCAGCTGACCATGCTGGCCGGCGGCGCGGCGGTGCTGCTGACCGCCCTGCTGCTGCACCTGAGCCGGGTCGCCGACCTGACCGCAGCCGTCCAGCCGGGCGTGGCCGGCGGGATCGCCCTGCTGCTGGCCCAGCTCGTCCTCGTTCCCAACGCGGTGGTCTGGGCCGCCTCGTACGCCCTGGGTCCGGGCTTCACCCTCGGGCTCGGCTCCGTGGTCGCACCGGCGGGCACCGAGCTCGGGGTGCTGCCGGGGCTGCCGCTGCTCGGCTCGCTGCCGGGCGTCGGCCCGGGCAGCGTCGCCCTGCTGTGGTGGCTCGCGATCGGGGTGCTGGCCGGGGCCGTGGCCGCCTTCCTGGTCGTCCGGACGCGACCTCAGGCCCGCTTCGACGAGACCGCCCTGGTGGGCGGGGTGACCGGCCTGCTGGCGGGTCTGGTCTTCGTGGCCCTCGCCTGGGCCACGGGCGGCAGCCTGGGGGCCGGCCGGCTGGTCGACCTGGGTCCGCGGCTGCTGCCGCTGCTGGTGATGGGCTGCGCCACCCTGGGTCTCGCCGGTGCCGTCACCGGCCTCGCCCTCGGCCTGCTGCGCCGGCACCGCTCCTGACCGCGGCGGGCCGCCGGTTCGGGCCCACGCCGCGCTCTCGATAGGCTGCACGTCGTGTCTGCTCCCGCCCGTCTGGTCGTGCTGGTCTCCGGCACCGGAACCCTGCTGCAGGCCCTGATCGACGCCTGCGCCGATCCGGCGTACGGGGCCCAGATCGTCGCCGTCGGGGCGGACCGGGCCGGAGTGGGCGGCCTGGTGCGGGCCGAGCGCGCCGGCATACCCACCTTCACCCACGTGCTCGCTCCCGGTGCGAACCGGGCCGACTGGGACCGCGAGCTCGCCGCCACGGTGGCCGGCTTCGAGCCGGACCTGGTGGTCAGCGCCGGGTTCATGAAGCTGGTCGGGGAGCACTTCCTGGCCCGGTTCGGCGGCCGCACGATCAACACCCACCCCGCCCTGCTGCCCTCCTTCCCGGGCATGTACGGCCCCCGGGACGCCCTGGCCTACGGGGTCAAGGTGACCGGGGCGACCGTCTTCCTCGTCGACGCGGGCGTGGACACCGGCGTCATCCTCGACCAGAGCGCGGTGCCGGTCCTCGAGGACGACACGGTGGACACCCTGCACGACCGGATCAAGGTCGCCGAGCGCGACCTGCTCGTCAGCATCACCCACCGGCTCGCCACCTGGACCTGGCGCGTCGCCGACAGAAAGGTCCTGTGGCACCCATGAGCGCCGACACCCTCCCGAACCAGCCCGATGCCGAGGGCGACCGCCGCCCGATCCGCCGGGCGCTGGTCTCGGTGTACGACAAGACCGGCCTGGCCGAGCTCGCCCAGGCCCTGGTCGAGGCCGGCGTCGAGATCGTCTCGACCGGCTCGACGGCCAAGACGATCGCCGGGGCGGGGCTGCCGGTGACCCAGATCGAGGAGGTCACCGGGTTCCCGGAGTGCCTGGACGGCCGGGTCAAGACCCTGCACCCGAAGGTGCACGCGGGGCTGCTGGCCGACGTCCGGCTGGCCAGCCACCGCGACCAGATCAGCGAGCTCGGCGTCCGCGCCTTCGAGCTGCTGATCAGCAACCTGTACCCCTTCACCGCCACGGTCACCTCCGGGGCGAGCGTGGAGGAGTGCATCGAGCAGATCGACATCGGTGGACCGTCGATGGTGCGGGGGGCGGCCAAGAACCACGCGAACGTCGCCGTGGTGACCTCCCCGACCCAGTACGGGCTCCTGCACGACGCCCTGCGGGCCGGTGGCTTCACCCTGGCCGAGCGGAAGGCGCTGGCCGCGGCCGCGTACATCCACACCGCGACCTACGACGTGCACGTGGCCAGCTGGATGGGCTCGGTGGTGACCGACACCAGCGACGGCACCGGCTTCCCGGGCTGGGTGGGGGCGACCTGGGAGCGCTCGGCGGTCCTGCGCTACGGGGAGAACCCGCATCAGAAGGCCGCCCTCTACCGCAACGGCTTCGGCCCCGGCGGTCTGGCCGCGGCCCACCAGGTGCACGGCAAGGAGATGTCCTACAACAACTACGTGGACGCCGACGCCGCGCGGCGGGCCGCCGGTGACTTCGACGAGCCCGCGGTGGCCATCATCAAGCACGCGAACCCGTGCGGCATCGCCGTCGGGGCCGACATCGCCGAGGCCCACCGGCTGGCCCACGCCTGCGACCCGGTGTCGGCCTTCGGCGGCGTCATCGCGGCCAACCGCCCGGTGAGTGTCGCGATGGCCCGGCAGGTCGCCGAGGTCTTCACCGAGGTCATCCTGGCCCCGGCGTACGAGGACGGCGCGCTGGAGGTCCTCACCGCCAAGAAGAACATCCGGGTGCTGGTCGTCGAGCCGCACGAGCGCGGCGGGGTCGAGACCCGGGCCATCTCGGGCGGGCTGCTGATGCAGACGGTGGACGTGGCCGACGCCGAGCACGACCGGGCCTCCTCCTGGACCCTGGCCGCCGGTGAGCCGGCCACCGCCGAGCAGCTGGCGGACCTGGAGTTCGCCTGGGCCGCGGTCCGCGCGGTCAAGTCCAACGCGATCCTGCTCGCCCACGGCGGGGCCTCGGTCGGGGTCGGGATGGGCCAGGTCAACCGGGTCGACTCGGCGCGGCTGGCGGTCGAGCGGGCCGGGGACCGGGCCGCGGGCTCGGTGGCCGCCTCGGACGCGTTCTTCCCCTTCGCCGACGGCCTGCAGATCCTGCTGGACGCCGGGGTCAGCGCGGTCGTCCAGCCCGGCGGGTCCGTCCGGGACGCCGAGGTGGTCGAGGCCGCCACCGCGGCCGGGGTCACCATGTACGTCACCGGGGCCCGGCACTTCTTCCACTGACCACCCAGACCCGTGCCCCGCGCGGCCCGACCGTCCCGCCTCCGGCGGTCCGGTGGGTCGCCGGGAACCGGAGACAGCGAGAACACCGATGAGCGCACAGATCCTCGACGGCAAGGCCACCGCGGCCCAGATCAAGGCCGAGCTGACCCAGCGGGTGGCGGCCCTCGCCCGGCTCGGCGTGGTGCCGGGGCTCGGCACGGTCCTGGTCGGGAACGACCCGGGCAGCCACGCCTACGTCCGGGGCAAGCACCGCGACTGCGCCCAGGTCGGCATCGCCTCCCTCCAGGTGGAGCTGCCCGCGTCCACCTCGCCGGCCGAGCTGGAGGCCCGGCTGCAGGAGCTGAACGCGGACCCGACCTGCACCGGCTACATCGTGCAGCTGCCGCTGCCCGCGGGCCTGGACGACAACTGGGCCCTCGAGCTGGTCGACCCCGACAAGGACGCCGACGGGCTGCACCCGATCAACCTGGGCCGGCTCGTGCTGGGGGAGCCGGCCCCGCTGCCCTGCACCCCGCGTGGGGTGGTGGAGCTGCTCCGCCGGCACGGGGTGGCGCTGGCCGGCGCCGAGGTCTGCATCGTGGGGCGCGGGACGACGGTGGGCCGACCTCTCGGCCTGCTGCTCACCCGCAAGAGCGAGAACGCCACGGTCACCCTGTGCCACACCGGCACCGTCGACGTGGCCGAACACACCCGGCGGGCCGACATCGTCATCGCCGCGGCCGGCCGGCCCGGCCTGGTCACCGCCGACATGGTCAAGCCGGGTGCGGTGGTGGTCGACGTCGGCATCACCCGGACCGAGCAGGGCCTGGTCGGCGACGTGCACCCCGGCGTGCACGAGGTCGCCAGCTGGGTCGCGCCGATGCCCGGCGGCGTCGGGCCGATGACGCGCGCCATGCTGCTGAGCAACGTGGTGGAGCGCGCCGAGCGCCTGGCCGCGGGCTGAGGGTGGTCCGCTCCGAGCGGGTCACGGCCCCCCCGGCGGCCCGACGCTGGCCCTTGGCCGTGGTCGTGGCCGGGGCGCTGGTCGGCCTGCTGCTGGCCGTGCTCGGCCAGCAGACGTGGCGGCTCGGCTGCCTGCTGGTGGGGACGACGCTGGTCGGGGGCGCGGTGCTGCGGCTGCTGCTGTCCGACCGCGGCGCCGGCCTGCTCCGGGTGCGGACCAAGGCCTTCGACGTCGCCGCCCTGCTGCTGGCGGGGCTGGCCATCGTGGCGCTGGCCGTCGTGGTGCCCGGACACAAGTGACCGACCCGGGGGCAGGCGCCCCGCGGGCTCGGTTGCGGCCTAGTACTGGCTGAAACCCACCAGGGCGACGCTGAGCACGATGACCCCCAGGATCGAGAGCACGGTCAGCAGCGTGACGATGATGCCGAGGATGCGGCCGACCACGATGGACTGCTCGTTGCTGTAGTGCACCCCGGTCTCCCTGATCTCGCGCAGCGCCCGGCTGCCCATCACCCAGGCGATGACCGCGGTCACGGCGGTGAAGAAGCCGAGGATCCCCAGCACCAGGATCAGGGTGCCCTGCGGGTGCTCCGGCAGCCCCTGCGCGTACGGGGTGCCGCCGTACCCCGCCGAGGTCATGTCCTGCTGCGGGTAGCCCTGCTGCGGGTAGGGACCCGGCTGGGGGTAGCCCGGCTGCACGTAGGGCGGCTGCTGGTACCCCGAGGCGCCCGGCGGCTGCTGACCGGCGGGGCCGCCCGCCGGCTGGCCGTACGGGGAGCCGTACGGGTCGTGGGCGGGCCGCTCGTCGGCCGGCGGGTACTGGTCGCTCATCTCAGTCCTCGGTGGGGGTGGAGGGGTCAGCCGATCAGCCCGAGGCCTCGGACGGCCTCGCGCTCCTCGACGAGCTCGGCCACGGTGGCGTCGATCTTGGCCCGGGAGAAGTCGTTGATCTCCAGGTCCGGCACGATCGTGTAGCTGCCGCCGGAGGTGGTGCAGGGGAACGAGGAGATGATGCCCTCGGGAACCCCGTACGAGCCGTCGGAGGGGACCGCCATCGAGACCCAGTCGCCCTCGGCGGTGCCCCGCACCCAGTCGCGCATGTGGTCGACCGTCGCACTGGCGGCGCTGGCCGCCGAGCTGGCGCCGCGGGCCTCGATGATCGCCGCCCCGCGCTTCTGCACGGTCGGCAGGAAGGTGGCCTCCAGCCACTCCTGGTCCCCGACCAGGTCCGCGGCGTTCTGACCGTTGACCCGGGCGTTGAACAGGTCCGGGTATTGGGTGGCGGAGTGGTTGCCCCAGATGGTCATGTGGCTGACGTCGCTGACCGTCGTCCCGGTCTTGGCCGCCAGCTGGGCGATGGCCCGGTTGTGGTCGAGCCGGGTCAGCGCGTTGAAGCGCTCCCGGGGGATGTCGGGGGCGTTGCTCATGGCGATCAGCGCGTTGGTGTTGGCCGGGTTGCCGGTGACGAGCACCTTGATGTCAGCGGCGGCGTGGTCGTTCAGCGCACGGCCCTGCGGCTTGAAGATGGCCCCGTTGGCCTCCAGCAGGTCGCCACGCTCCATCCCCTTGGAGCGCGGGCGGGCCCCGACCAGGCAGGCCAGGTTGACCCCGTCGAACACCTTGGTGGCGTCGTCGCCGATCTCCACCTTGCTGAGCAGCGGGAAGGCGCAGTCGTCCAGCTCCATCACCACGCCTTCGAGCGCCCGCAGGGCGGGCGTGATCTCCAGCAGGCGCAGCTCCACCGGCTGGTCCGGGCCGAGCAGGGCCCCGGAGGCGATCTTGAACAGCAGGCTGTAGCAGATCTGACCGGCGCCGCCGGTGACGGCGACCTTGACGGGTGTGCTCACGTGCTCTCCCTCGTGACGACTTCGGGTGGTGCCTGGCAGGGTGACGCTAGCAACGTCAGCCGCGGGGCGGGCCGGGAGGTCCGCCCCGGCGGCCTAGACGGTCAGGCTCGCGACCGTCGCGTTCAGGGTGGCCGACGGCGTCATGACGGCGGCGGCGAGGGCGTCGTCGGGGCGGTAGTAGCCCCCGATGTCGGCCGGGGAGCCCTGCACGGCCAGCAGCTCGGCGGTGATGGTCTCCTGCTCCGAGGTCATCCGCGCCGCGAAGACCGAGAAGGCCGCCGCCAGCTCCGGGTCCGCGGTCTGGGCGGCGAGCTCCTGGGCCCAGTAGAGGGCCAGGAAGAAGTGGCTGCCGCGGTTGTCGATGCCGCCGACGCGACGGGTGGGGGACTTGTCCTCGTTCAGGAACGTCCCGGTGGCCCGGTCGAGGGTGTCGGCCAGCACCTGGGCCCGGGGGTTGTCGGTCGTGGTGGCCAGGTGCTCCAGGCTGACGGCCAGGGCCAGGAACTCGCCCAGGCTGTCCCAGCGCAGGTAGTTCTCCTTGATCAGCTGCTGGACGTGCTTGGGCGCCGACCCGCCGGCGCCGGTCTCGAACAGGCCGCCGCCGTTGATCAGCGGGACCACCGAGAGCATCTTGGCCGAGGTGCCGAGCTCGAGGATGGGGAACAGGTCGGTCAGGTAGTCCCGCAGCACGTTGCCGGTCACCGAGATGGTGTCCTCCCCGCGCCGGATCCGCTCCAGGGAGAAGGCGATGGCCTCCTCGGGGGTCTTGACCGAGATGTCCAGACCGGCCGTGTCGTGGTCGGGCAGGTAGCGCTGCACCTTGGCGATCAGGTTGGCGTCGTGGGCCCGGCCCGGGTCCAGCCAGAAGACGGCGGGGGTGCCGGCGGCCCGGGCGCGCGTCACGGCGAGCTTGACCCAGTCCCGGATCGGGGCGTCCTTGGTCTGGCACATCCGCCAGATGTCGCCCGCGGCCACCGGGGTCTCCAGGACGGCGGTGCCGGCGGAGTCGACCACCCGTACGGTGCCGTCGGCCGGGATCTCGAAGGTCTTGTCGTGGGAGCCGTACTCCTCGGCCGCCTGGGCCATCAGGCCGACGTTGGCCACCGAGCCCATGGTGGTCGGGTCGTAGGCGCCGTGCGCCCGGCAGTCGTCCAGCACGACCTGGTAGATCCCGGCGTAGGACGAGTCGGGGATCACGGCGAGGGTGTCGGCCTCGTTGCCGTCGGGACCCCACATGTGGCCCGAGGTGCGGATCATGGCCGGCATCGAGGCGTCGACGATCACGTCGCTGGGCACGTGCAGGTTGGTGATGCCGCGGTTGGAGTCCACCATGGCCAGCTCGGGACCGGCGGCCAGGCCCCGCTCGATGGCGGCCCGGATCTCGGCCCCGTTGGCCAGCCCGTCCAGCCCGGCCAGGATGCTGCCCAGCCCGTTGTTGGGGCTGAGCCCCGCCGCGGCGATGTCGGCGCCGTACGTGGCGAAGACCTCGGGCAGGAACGCCTGCACGACGTGGCCGAAGATGATCGGGTCGGACACCTTCATCATGGTCGCCTTGAGGTGCACCGAGAAGAGCACGCCGTCGGCCTTGGCCCGGGCGATCTGCTCGGTCAGGAAGCGTCGCAGCGCCGCCACCCGCAGCACGGCGGCGTCGACGACCTCACCGGCGAGCACCGGGACGCCGGCGCGCAGCACCGTGGTGCTGCCGTCGGTGCCGACCAGCTCGATCCGCAGCGAGCCGTCGGACTCCAGCACGGCCGAGGTCTCGGTGGAGCGGAAGTCGTCGGCGCTCATGTGGGCGACGTTGGTCTGCGAGGTGGGCGACCAGGCCCCCATCGAGTGCGGGTGGCTCCGCGCGTACTGCTTGACCGAGGCGGGGGCGCGCCGGTCGGAGTTGCCCTCCCGCAGGACCGGGTTGACCGCGCTGCCCTTGACCTTGTCGTAGCGGGCCCGGACCTCGCGCTCGGCGTCGCTGGCCGGGTTGTCGGGGTAGTCGGGGAGGTCGAAGCCCTGGCTCTGCAGCTCGGCCACGGCCGCCTTGAGCTGCGGCACGGAGGCCGAGATGTTGGGGAGCTTGATGATGTTGGCCTGCGGCGTCTTGGCCAGGGCGCCGAGCTCGCCGAGCGCGTCGCCGACGCGCTGCTCGGCGGTCAGCCGCTCCGGGAACTGCGCGATGATCCGGCCGGACAGCGAGATGTCACGGGTCTCGACGCGCACCCCGGCGGTCGAGGCGTACGCCTGGATGATCGGCAGCAGCGAGTACGTCGCCAGGGCCGGCGCCTCGTCGGTCCGGGTGTAGATGATGGTGCCGGGCGTGGGGCTCTGGTCGTTGTCGGTCACGCCCTAGACGTTATCGTGTCCGGCTTCGCGGTCTGCCCGGGTCCCCGGTCGGTCAGAGCGAGCCGGCGCGGCCGATCTGGACGACCTTCCAGCCGGCGTTGCGCCAGCTGGCGGCCTGCAGCTTGAGCCGGCCGTCGATGATGACCTTCTTCTTGACCAGCTGACCCAGCCGCTCCGGGTCGAGCTGACGGAACTCGGGCCACTCGGTCAGGTGCAGCACGATGTCGGCCCCGAGCAGGGCCTGCTCGACGCTCGCCACCTGGGTGAAGCCCTCCCGGGGGGGCAGCCGGGCCTGCGGGTCGTAGATCCGGACGTCGGCCCCGCTCTCGTGCAGCCGGTCGGCCACCGTGAGGGCGGGGGAGTTGCGGGTGTCGTCGGTGCCCGGCTTGAAGGCCGCCCCCAGCACCGCGATCCGCTTGCCGCTCACATCTCCGCTGGCCTGGGCGATGGCCAGCTCGGCCAGCTCGATCCGCTGGCCGTCGTTGATGGCCTCGACGGAGCGGATGAAGTCACTCAGCACCGTGACCCCGAGCTCCTCGGCCCGGAAGGCCAGCGCCTTGATGTCCTTGGGCAGGCAGCCGCCGCCGAAGCCCAGCCCGGCGTTCAGGAACTCGCGCCCGATCCGCTTGTCGAAGCCGATGGCGTCGGCGAGCAGGGTGACGTCGCCTCCGGCGGCCTGGCACATCTGGGACATGGCGTTGATGAAGCTGATCTTGGTGGCCAGGAAGGCGTTGGCCGCGACCTTGATCAGCTCGGCGGTGGCGATGTCGCACTCCACCAGCGGCGTCCGGTCCGACAGCGGGATCGAGTAGATCTCGTGCAGCACCTCCAGCGCGTGTGCGGAGTGGGTCCCGAAGACCAGCCGGTCGGGGCGCAGGGTGTCCTCCACCGCGTACGCCTCCCGCAGGAACTCCGGGTTCCAGGCGACCTCGACCGCGTCACCGGCCGGGGCGAGCCGGCGGATGCGCTCCTCCAGCGCCAGCGCGGTCCCAACCGGGACCGTCGACTTGCCCACCACCAGGCAGGGCTCGTGCAGCAGCGGGGCCAGGCGGTCGATGGCGGCGTGCAGCTGGCTCAGGTCGGCCGCACCGCCGGGCCCCGACGGTGTCCCCAGGGCCAGGAAGTGCACGTCGGCCCAGTCCGCGATCTCGGTGTAGTCGGTCGTGAAGCGGAGCCGGCCGGTGGCCGTGTGCTTGGCCAGCAGCGGCTCCAGCCCGACCTCGAAGATGTGGGACTCCCCGGCGTTCAGCGTCTTGACGCGGTCGGCATCAATATCCACCCCGATGACGTGATGACCGAACTCAGCCATGCCCGCGGCATGGGTGGCGCCCAGGTAGTTGGTGCCGATCACACTCATTCTTAGAGTCACGTCCCGATTTTCGCACGGGGGGTGAAGCCCGGTGGGGGACGTGGGAAAGCGACGCGCGACCGACCCTGTGATGCGGGCCACCCTGCCCGGGGGCTCAGGGACGGGCGTAGAGGACCAGGTCGGACAGGGTGCCGTCACCGACCGGCTCGGCCCCCGGCAGCGTGCCGACCTCGCGGAAGCCGGCGTGGCCCGCGACGTGGCGGGAGGCGGTGTTGCCGGCCGCGCACCGCACCAGCAGTGAGTCGGTCAGCCCCGACCCCTCCGCCCAGCCGGTGACCACCCGTACGGCCTCGACGACCACGCCGCGGCCGCGGGCCTCGGGGTGGGCCCAGTAGCCGATCTCGGCCCGTCGGGAGTAGCCGCCCAGGCCCTCCAGCCCGACCGAGGCCAGGCAGTCGTCGGTGGTGGCGTCCGCGACGCACCAGACCAGGCCGCCACCCGAGGCGCTCAGCTCGCGGGTCGACTCGACGAAGGCCGCGGCGTCGCCCCGCGCGTACGGCTGGGGCAGCGACACCAGCCAGTGCCGCGTACGGGGGTCGCGGCAGGCGGTGACGATGCGGTCCAGGTCGCGTTCGGCGAACGGGCGCAGCGAGATCCCGGCCCCCGCCAGCCGCGGCGGGTCCCGCCACGGCAGCGGCTCCCGCGGGTCGTCGCGGGTCATGGTGGCGACCCAGCCGTCGAGCAGAGACCCGCGCTGGGGCAGGAACCGGCGCACCGTGCCGTCGACGCGGAAGCCGACCGCGGCCGCGACGCGGCGCGAGGGCCAGTTGCCGGTGACCGCGCGCCACCGCAGCACCTCCAGCCCCAGCCGGTCGAAGCTGTGGTCCCGCAGCAGCCGCAGCGCGGCGGTCATCAGACCGCGGCCGCGGGCGGCCGGGTGCAGCAGGTAGCCCACCTCGGCCGAGCCGTCCCCGGCCAGCCGCAGCGACACCCCGCCGGAGTAGACCGGCCGGCCGTCCCGCTCGGCCTGCAGCGCCCAGGTCATCCGGTCGCCCTCAACCCAGCCCTGGCGTACGACGTCGAGGAAGGCCTGCCCGTCGGCCAGCGTGTAGCCGCCCGGCGGGTCGGGCAGGGTCGTCCAGCGCACCGACTCCCGGTCCCGGCAGCACTCGACCAGGGCGGGCAGGTCGCCCGACCGGAGCGCGCGGAGCTCCACCCCGGCGGCCGGGTCGACCAGCACCGGGACCGGGTCGGGCGGGCCGAGGACCGTCGGCGTCGCGGGGCGGGGCGGGGTCAGGGACACGCCCCCATCCAAGGACGGGCCGGGCCACGGGCACAAGTGGTTTCCCGATCGGTCGCGGGGTTCACTACCCTTGACCCGTGCCCAGCCCGTCAGGACCCGAGCCGTACGCCGCGACGGCCGGCGGGCCGATCCGCCCGCCGGGCGGGGGCACCCAGGAGGACGCGTCCGCGCTCCTGGACGGCGACGACGCCGAAGCCGAGAGACCCCGGGACTCCGACGGAGTCCGCCCCCAGATGCCCGCCCTGGTCACCGCGCGGCGCGGAAGGCTCCACCCCTCATGAACAGCGTCGTGCTGAACATCCTCCTGATCGCCGTCTTCATCGTCGTGGGCGGCGTGTTCGCCAGCGCCGAGATGGCGCTGGTCTCGCTTCGGGACAGCCAGGTCAAGCAGCTGGCCCACCGCGGCACCCGCGGCCAGACCGTGGCCCGGCTGACCGCCAACCCCAACCGGTTCCTGTCCGCGGTCCAGGTCGGGGTCACCCTGTCGGGCTTCCTGTCCGCGGCGTTCGGGGCCGCCACCCTGGCCGACGATCTGTCCCCGGTCCTGCAGCGGCTCGGGCTGAGCGTCGGGGTGGCCGACACCCTGGCCCTGATCCTGATCACCATCGTCATCAGCTACGCCTCGATCGTGCTCGGCGAGCTCGCGGCCAAGCGGCTGGCCCTGCAGCGACCCGAGGGCATCGCCCTGGCCCTGGCGCCGATGGTGGACCGGATCGCCTGGTTCGCCCGCCCCGTCATCTGGTTCCTCGGCGCCTCGACCAACGTGGTCGTCCGGCTGCTCGGCGGGGACCCCAAGGCCAGCCGGGAGGAGGTCAGCGACGAGGAGATCCGCGCCCTGGTCAGCGGCTCGACCACCCTGGGCGACGAGGAGCGGCGGATCGTGGACGATGTCTTCGCCGCCGGCGAGCGGGGGCTGCGCGAGGTCATGGTGCCCCGGACCGAGGTCGACTTCATGCCCGGTGACATGCCGGCGCACAAGGCGGTCCGCGAGCTCAGCAAGTCACCGCACTCCCGCTACCCCGTCATGGGGGAGTCCGCCGACGACATCATCGGCTTCGTGCACGTGCGCGACCTGCTCGACCCCGAGGTCAGCAGCCGCACCACCCCGGTCGCCGAGCTGTCCCGGCCGGTGCTCTCCCTGCCCGACACCGTCCGGGTGCTGCGGGCCCTGAGCGACATGCGACGGACCTCCTCGCACCTGGCCATCGTGCTCGACGAGTACGGCGGGACGGCCGGCATCGTGACCATGGAGGACCTGGTCGAGGAGCTGGTGGGTGACATCACCGACGAGTACGACGTCGTGGTCGAGGAGCGGATCGGCCTGCGGGGCGACCTGGTGATCGACGGACTCACCACCCTGGACGACTTCGAGGAGAAGACCGGTCTGGTCCTGCCCGAGGGCCCCTACGACACCCTGGCCGGCTACGTGATGGCCCAGATCGGCCAGCTCCCCGGCCTGGGGGACACCGTGCTCAGCGAGGTCCAGACCGCGGACGTCGACGACGAGGAGGCGGTCCGGATCGAGCTGAGGGTGACCGAGCTGGACGGCCGTCGGGCGTCCACCATCGTCGTCCGGCGGCCCGACGGCGACGACTTCCCGCCGCCGCCCGCCTGAGGCTGCGCGGGTCCACAACGGCTCGGGCCGCCCGGCCCGTGCGTGGAACAATGACGCGCATGTCCACTCCTGACCAGGCGGGCCCCCGGGTCCTCTCGCTCGCGCAGCCCACCGCAGACTCGCTCCACCTCGGCAACTTCCTGGGGGCGCTGCGGCAGTGGGTCCCGCTGCAGGACGACCACGACGCCTTCTACGGGGTGGCGGACCTGCACGCCCTGACCGTCGATCAGGACCCGGTCCGGCTGCGGGAGCGGACCCTGCGCAGCGCCGCCCAGCTGCTGGCGGCCGGGGTCGACCCGGAGCGCTCCACGGTCTTCCTGCAGTCGCACGTCCCCGAGCACACGCAGCTGGCCTGGATCCTGGGCTGCCTGACCGGGTTCGGCCAGGCCCAGCGGATGACCCAGTTCAAGGACAAGGCGGCCAAGCAGGGCGCGGAGAGCGCCAGCGTCGGGCTGTTCACCTACCCGGTCCTGATGGCGGCCGACATCCTGCTCTACCAGGCCCACCGGGTGCCCGTGGGGGAGGACCAGCGTCAGCACCTGGAGCTGACCCGCGACCTCGCTCTCCGCTTCAACAGCCGCTTCGGGCCCACCTTCGTGGTGCCGGAGCCGCACATCCTCCCCTCGGTCGGCAAGATCTTCGACCTGTCCGACCCGGGCGCCAAGATGAGCAAGTCCTCCTCGGCCCCCAGCGGGATCATC
>JAOPXW010000192.1 GCA_025964935.1 Friedmanniella sp.
CCGGCCGCGGACTGGGCCCTCGGGCTGGCCACCGCCGCGCGGGCCACCCTGGAGAGCGGCCGCGGGACCGTCATCGTCGTGCCCGACCAGCGTGACCTGCAGCTGCTCAAGGCGGCCTGCACGGCCGTCCTGGGCGCCCGTTCGTTCGCGGTGCTGGTCGCCGAGGCCGGCCCGGCCGCCCGCTACCGGGCCTTCCTCGCCGCGCTGCGGGGCCAGGTCCAGGTGGTGATCGGCAACCGGGCCGCGGCGTACGCGCCGGTTGGAAACCTCGGCCTGGTCGCCCTGTGGGACGACGGTGACGACCTGCTGTCGGAGCAGCGCGCCCCCTATCCGCACTCCCGGGACGTGCTGGCCCTGCGGAGCGCGGCGGAGGGCACGGCGGTGCTGTTCGCGGGCTACGCCCGGACCACCGAGCTGCAGCTGTGGTGTGACCGGGGCTGGCTGACCGAGCTCGGGGCCCCCCGCGCGGAGGTCCGGCACACCGCCCCCCGCGTCAAGGTGACCGCCGACTCCGACCTCGCCCTGGCCCGGGACCCGGCAGCCCGGGCCGCGCGGCTGCCGCACGAGGTGTTCGAGCTGATGCGGGCCGCGCTGCCCCAGGGCCCGGTCCTGGTCCAGGTGCCGCGCAGCGGCTACCTGGTGGCGCTGGTCTGCCAGGAGTGCCGGGAGCCCGCCCGCTGCCGCTTCTGCGCCGGGCCGCTGCGGAGGGACCGGGCCGGTCCGGGCGGTGCCCCCGCGCAGGCCAGCTGCCTGTGGTGCGCGCGGCCGCAGGTCGACTGGGAGTGCGCGATCTGCGGGTCGCGGCGGGTCCGGGCTCCGGTGGTGGGAGCAGACCGGACGGCGGAGGAGCTGGGCAAGGCGTTCCCGCAGACCCCCGTACGGCAGTCCCTCGGCGGCAAGGTGCCGGCCGCCGTGCCCGACGCGCCGGCGATCGTGGTCGCCACCCCCGGGGCCGAGCCGCCGGCGGTCGGGGGCTACGCCGGGGCGGTGCTGCTCGACACCAACCTGCTGCTGCTCCGGCCCGACCTGCGGGCGGGCGAGGAGGCCCTGCGCCGGTGGCTGAACGTGGTCGCCCTGGTCCGCAGCGGCGCCGACGGCGGCTCGGTGGTGGCGGTCGGGGAGAGCTCGGGACGGGCTCTGCAGGCCCTGGTCCGGGTCGACCCGGCGGGTTTCGCGACCCGGGAGCTGGCCGACCGGGCCGACGCCGGCTTCCCCCCGGCGGTCAAGATGGTCACCGTCGAGGGCAGCCGCGCGGCGCTGGCCGAATTCACCGAGCTGGCTCGGCTGCCGGCGGCCACCCAGCCGCTGGGGCCTGTCGAGCTGGGGCCCGCCCCGCACAGCGACCAGCCGCTGCTCCGGCTCACCCTGCGCGTCCCGCTGACCGAGGGGGCGGCCCTGGTCCGGGCCTGCAAGGACGTCACGGCCATCCGCAGCGCCCGCAAGAGCGAGGGCGCCCTCCGCATCCGCGTGGACCCGGTGACCCTGGGCTGAGGCCCGCCGCGCCTTGCGGGTCAGCGGTCCCGCCGGGCCGGGGCCATAGACTCCTGCGGTGCGAATCGTCTTTGCCGGGACCCCCGAGGTGGCCCTGCCGCCCCTGAACGCCCTCCTGGAGTCATGGCACGAGGTCGTCGCCGTCCTCACCCGCCCCGACGCCCCCAGCGGGCGCGGGAAGAAGCTGACGCCCAGCCCGGTGGCGCAGCGGGCGGCCGAGCTGGGCATCGAGACCCTCAAGCCCGCCCGCGCCAAGGACGAGGACTTCCGCGCCCGGCTGGCCGAGATCGCCCCCGACTGCGTCCCCGTCGTCGCCTACGGCGCCCTGCTGCCCCAGTCGGTGCTGGACATCCCGCCGTACGGCTTCATCAACCTGCACTTCTCCCTGCTGCCGGCGTGGCGGGGGGCCGCCCCGGTCCAGCACGCCATCCTGGCCGGCGACCAGACGACCGGGGCGACGACGTTCCGGATCGTGCTGCCGCTGGACGCGGGGCCCACGTTCGGGGTCGTGACCGAGGACATCCGGCCCACCGACACCTCCGGTGACCTGCTGGAGCGCCTGTCGATCAGCGGGGCGCGGCTGCTGGTGGAGACCCTGGACGCCGTCGAGGCGGGGGCCCAGCCCACCGAGCAGCCCGAGGCCGACGTCACCTACGCGGCCAAGCTGACCGTCGAGGACGCCGAGCTCGACTGGACCCGCACCGCCGCCGAGCTCGACCGGCAGGTCCGGGGCTGCCACCCCAACCCGGGTGCCTGGACCACGTTCCGGGGGGAGCGGTTCAAGGTCAGCTCGGCCACCCCGGTGGAGGGCGCGCTGACCCCGGGCACCCTCGAGGTCACCAAGCGGACCGTCCGGGTCGGCACCGGCGCGGGGCTGCTCGAGCTCGGCCTGGTGCAGGCGCCGGGGAAGAAGCCGATGGCGGCCGCGGACTGGGCCCGGGGCGTCTCGTCCGCGGGTCCCCTCGCGTTGGGCTCCTGATGGCCCGCGCCCCGCGACCGGCGGGCACCCGACGGGCTCCCGACCGGGCCCGACGGGTGGCGTTCGACGCCCTGCGGGCGGTCAACTCCGACGGCGCGTACGCCAACCTGGTGCTGTCCAAGCTGTTGGGCGAGCGCTCCCTGACCGGCCGGGACGCCACCTTCGCCACCGAGCTGGTGGCCGGGACCTGCCGGATGCAGGGCACCTACGACGCGATCATCGCCGCCGCCGCCCAGCGCCCGCTGTCCACGCTGCAGCCGGCGGTGCTCGACCTGCTCCGGCTCGGCACCCACCAGCTGCTGTCGATGCGGGTCCCGCTGCACGCCGCGGTGGCCGCCACCGTCGACCTGGCCGCGGCCACGGTCGGGGAGCGCGTCACCGGCCTGACCAACGCCGTGCTGCGCCGGGTGGCCGCCCGGGAGCTGGACGAGTGGGTGGAGCAGCTGGGGGACGGCCTCGACGCCACCGACCGGCTGGCCCTGGAGACCGCCCACCCGCGCTGGATCGTGGAGGCGTACGCCGACGTGCTGCCCGCCGCGGAGCTGCGGGCCGCGTTGGAGGCCGACAACCTCAGCCCCCAGGTCAGCCTGGCCGTCCGGCCGGGGCTGGCCCGGGTGCCGGACCTGCTGGCCGCCGGCGCCGAGCCCGGCCGGCACTCCCCGTACGCCGCCCGCTGGTCGGGCAACCCCGGTGACCTGGACGCGGTCCGCTCCGGCCGGGCCGGGGTCCAGGACGAAGGCTCGCAGCTGGTGGCGTGGGCACTGTCACGCGCCGAGGGCCGCCCCGGTTGGTGGCTGGACCTGTGCGCCGGACCGGGCGGCAAGACGGCGCTGCTGGCCGGGCTGGCCGCCGAGCAGGGCAGCCGGGTGCTGGCCGCCGAGCTGGCCCCGCACCGGGCGACGCTGGTGGCGGCGGGGTCCCGTGGCTACCCACCGGCGGACCGCCCGGTCGTCGTGGTCGGCGACAGCACCAGACCTCCCTGGCGGGACGGCGTGTTCACCCGCGTTCTGGCCGACGTGCCGTGCTCGGGACTGGGCGCGCTGCGCCGGCGGCCCGAGTCCCGCTGGCGCCGTGGTCCCGGCGACCTCGGGCCGCTGCACACCCTGCAACGGGCCCTGCTGGGCTCCGCGCTCGACGCGGCCGCCCCCGGGGCCACGGTCGCCTACGTGACCTGCTCGCCGCACCGGCACGAGACCGAGGACGTCGTCGCCGCCACCCTGGCCGCCCGGCCGGACGTGACCGTCACCGACGCCGCCACCCTGCTGCCGGAGGTCGCCGACGCGGCCCGCGGGCCCTACCTCCAGCTGTGGCCGCACCGGCACGGCACCGACGCGATGTTCGCCGCCTTCCTGCGCAAGGCCTGACCCCGGATCTGCGAGGCCAGGTGAGCGACGTGGCTCCCGTCCCGCCTGCCGCGGGGCGACCCACTCGCTGGTGTCGCAGATTCAGGGTGGCGGCACCGTTAGAGTCGGGCCGTGCCCTCACGCATCATGCCCAGCCTGCTGTCGGCGGACTTCGCCAACCTGCAGGCCTCGATCGAGACCATCCCGTCCGCCGACGCGCTGCACGTCGACGTCATGGACAACCACTTCGTCCCCAACCTGACGCTGGGGCTGCCGGTGGTGGAGGCGATCCGCAAGGTCACCCCGGCCCTGCTCGACATCCACCTGATGATCGAGGACCCCGACCGCTGGGCCCCGGCCTACGCCGAGGCGGGTGCGGAGTCGGTGACCTTCCACGTCGAGGCCGCGGCCGCCCCCGTACGGCTGGCCCGCGAGCTGCGGCGGCTGTCGGCCCGGGCCGGGATCGCCCTGAAGCCGGCGACCCCGATCGAGCCGTACGCCGACCTGCTGCCGGAGCTGGACATGGTCCTGATCATGACCGTGGAGCCGGGCTTCGGGGGCCAGAAGTTCCTGGACCTGTGCCTGGCCAAGATCGCCCGCACCCGGGCCCTGCTCGACGCCACCGGCGGCGACATCTGGCTGCAGATCGACGGCGGGGTGTCGGTGGAGACCATCGAGCGCTGCGTCGAGGCCGGCGCCGACTCGTTCGTGGCGGGGTCGGCCGTCTTCGGCGCGGCCGACCCGGACACCATGATCGCCACCCTCCGCGAGCTCGCCACCCCGCCGGGCCGCTGAGCGCCCCTCAGGCGGTCTTGCCCCGACCGCGCAGGGGAGCCGGTGCCGCCGGTTTGTCCTTCTTCGGGTTGGAGCTGATGAGCGCGTTCACCCAGCTGGCCGGGACCGAGTTGTCGACCAGGACCGACTTGAGGAACAGGGTGGCCGGCACGGCGAGCAGGGCGCCCAGGCCGCCGAGCAGGAACGCCCAGAAGATCAGCGAGATGAAGGCGACCGTGCCGCTGATGCCGACGGCGTCACCGGTGAACCGCGGCTGGATGATGGTCTGCACCACGATGTTGATGGCGACGTAGACGATGGCCACGGCCAGCGCGCTGCCGGCCCCGCCGTCGAGCAGGGCGATCAGCACGGGCGGGATGACCCCGAGGACGAAGCCGATGTTGGGGATGTAGTTGGTCACGAAGGCCAGCACGCCCCAGGTGAGCGCCAGCGGGACCCCGATGATCAGCAGCGAGATGACGTCCAGAACGGCCACCAGCACGCCGAAGACGGTGGTGACGATCCAGTACTTGCGGACCCGGCCGGCGAAGTTCTGCAGACCGGCGGCGATGTGCGGCCGGGTCTCCCGGATGACGTCGAGCCGGTCGCCCATCCCGGCGGCGTCGAAGGCCAGGAACAGCACCATGGCGATGATCAGGGCCAGCAGGCTGGCCCCGCCCGTGACGGCCGACAGCAGCGCCTGGGCGGGGGCGGCCAGGCTGCTCAGCTGGAGCGAGGAGGCCAGGCTGCGGAGCTGCTCGGCGCCGTAGCCGAACCGGTCGGCCAGCGCCAGCAGGGAGTTCAGGATCTTGGTGAAGGCCTGTCCGTACTCGGGCAGCTTCTCGATCAGCCGTGCCATCGACCACACCACCGAGCCCAGGATGACGAAGAGCAGCGCGTAGATGGCCAGCAGACTGGTGATGGTGGCCAGGACCGAGGGCCACCGGCGGCGCAGCAGCCAGGCCCGCAGCGGCGAGACCGTGATGACCAAGGTGACGACCAGGAAGACCGGGGCCACGATCGAGGCCGTAGTCCGCAGACCCGCACAGATGATGACCATGCCGGCGAGGATCAGCACCCCGAACAGGGGTGGGGGCTGGGTCTGCCCCGCGATGGGCGTGGGGTCCGGCGGGGCTTGCGGGGCGGTGGGCCGGGGGGACATGGGTCACTCCTTGGGGTCGGAGGGCTCGATCTTTCCCGAAAGACACCGACCGGGCCAAGTCGACGCGGTCGCGCGGTGGGTCTGGCGCGGCCGGCAGGCCCGTCCCGGTGCGCCCGGGGGCGCCAGAGACCGGGTCAGTTCCCCTGGCGGCGGCGGAGGTAGCGCTCGAACTCGGCGGCGATCGCGTCGCCGCTGGCCTCGGGCAGCTCGGTGGCGTCCTGCTGCTGCTCCAGGGCGGTGACGTACTCGGCCACCTCGGAGTCCTCGGCGGCCAGCTCGTCCACGCCGCGCTCCCAGGCACGGGCCAGCTCCGGCAGCTCGCCCAGGTCGAGGGAGGCGTCCATCACCTTCTCCAGCTGGGAGAGCAGGGCCAGGGTGGCCTTGGGGCACGGCGGGTGCGCCACGTAGTGCGGGATCGCGGCCCACAGGGAGAGGACCTCCACCCCGGCCCGGGTCAAGGTGTCGGAGAGCACGCCGACGATGCCGGTCGGACCCTCGTACGTCGAGGGCGCGAGCCCCAGCGCCTTCATCAGCTCACTGTCCCCGGAGGTCACCGAGACCGGGATCGGCCGGGTGTGGGGGGTGTCGGCCAGCAGCGACCCGAGCAGGTGCACCCGGCGGGCGTGCGCGGAATGCAGCGCGGAGGCCAGCAGGGTGCTGAACTGACGCCAGCGCAGGTTGGGCTCCAGCCCGTGGATCAGGACCAGGTGCCGGCCGTCGGGGAGCTCGGCGACCTTGACGTCGGTCGTCGGCCAGGTGATCTCGCGCTCGTCGTCGTCGTTGAGCGCCACCATCGGCCGGTTGACCTGGAAGTCGTAGAAGTCGTCGGGGTCGAGGGAGAACACGGTCTCCGCCTCGTACGCCTCGGCCAGGTGCTCGACCGCGCCGGTGGCGGAGTTGCCCGCGTCGTTCCAGCCGCCGAAGGCGACGACGACGAGCGGGTCGACGAGGTCGCGGAGATCGCGAGGGGCCGAGTCAGACATGCGGTCACTCTAGCCGCCGCCCCCCGCCGCAGCCGTCGTTGCCGAACGCGCGCCGTCGCCGCTCCGCCACGTGCTACGGCGGACCCGCCACATGGTGGTGAGCCGGGCCCCGCCGGCCGCCCGCCGTCTATCCTCACAAGGTGTCTGGTCAGCCTGTCTCCTCGATCCTGCGGGACCCCCGTGCCCGCCCGGCCCCCGACCTGGCGACCACGCTCGCGCAGCGGGTCGTCATCGCCGACGGCGCCATGGGCACGATGCTGCAGGGCTACGACCTCACCATGGAGGACTTCCTCCAGCTGGAGGGCTGCAACGAGGTCCTGAGCGTCACCCGCCCCGACATCGTGCGGGCCATCCACGACGCCTACTTCGCGGTCGGCGTGGACGCGGTGGAGACCAACACCTTCGGCACCAACCTCTCCGCCCTGGGGGAGTACGGGATCGGCGAGCGGATCGAGGAGCTGGCCGAGGCGGCCGCGGCCATCGCCCGGGCGTCGGCGGACGCGTACAGCACACCGGAGCGGGCCCGCTGGGTGCTGGGCAGCGTCGGGCCGGGCACCAAGCTGCCCACCCTGGGCCACGTCACCTACGCCGAGCTGCGCGACGCCTACCAGCGGCAGGTGGAGGGCATGCTGGCCGGCGGCATCGACGCCGTGCTGATCGAGACCTCGCAGGACCTGCTGCAGACCAAGGCCGCCACCCTCGGGGCCCGCCGGGCGCTCGCGCACGCCGGCCGCCGACTGCCGGTCATCGTGCACGTCACCGTCGAGACCACGGGCACCATGCTGCTCGGCTCAGAGATCGGCGCGGCGCTCACCACCCTGGAGCCGCTCGGCATCGACATGATCGGGCTGAACTGCGCCACCGGCCCGGCCGAGATGAGCGAGCACCTGCGCCACCTGTCGCGCTACGCCCAGATCGGCGTCAGCTGCATGCCCAACGCGGGCCTGCCCCAGCTCACCTCGGACGGGGCCCACTACCCGCTGCAGCCGAGCCAGCTGGCCGACGCCCTGGAGCAGTTCGTCGGCGAGTTCGGCCTGGGCCTGGTCGGCGGCTGCTGCGGAACCACCCCCGAGCATCTGCGGCAGGTCGTCGACCGGCTGGGCGGGCACCCGGTCGTCCGCCGGCAGCCGGGTCACACCGCGGCGGCGGCCTCGCTGTACGCCGAGGTGCCGTTCCGCCAGGACACCAGCTATCTCTCCATCGGGGAGCGCACCAACGCCAACGGCTCCAAGGCGTTCCGCGACGCCCTGCTGGAGGAGCGCTGGGACGACTGCGTCGACATCGCCCGGTCCCAGATCCGCGACGGGGCCCACCTGCTCGACCTGAACATCGACTACGTGGGCCGCGACGGTCCCGCCGACATGCGCGAGATCGCCTTCCGGCTGGCCACCGCCTCCACCCTGCCCATCGTGCTGGACTCCACCGAACCCGCCGTCCTGCAGGCCGGTCTGGAGTGCCTGGCCGGCCGGGCGGTCATCAACTCGGTCAACTACGAGGACGGTGACGGCGAGGGCTCCCGCTTCCAGCGGATCATGGCCCTGGTCGTCGAGCACGGCGCGGCCGTGATGGCGCTGACCATCGACGAGGAGGGCCAGGCGCGGACCGCCGACTGGAAGGTCAGGGTCGCGACCCGCGTGGTCGAGGACCTGACCGGCAACTGGGGGATGCGGCGCAGCGACATCATCCTGGACTGCCTGACCTTTCCCATCGCCACCGGTCAGGAGGAGACCCGCCGCGACGGGATCGAGACGATCGAGGCCATCCGCCGGGTCAAGGAGCTCTACCCCGACGTGCAGACCACGCTCGGACTGTCCAACATCTCCTTCGGTCTGAACCCGGCCGCGCGGGTGGTGCTCAACTCGGTCTTCTTGCACGAGTGCATCGAGGCCGGGCTGGACTCCGCCATCGTGCACGCGGCCAAGATCGTGCCGATGGCCCGGATCCCCGACGAGCAGCGCGAGGTCGCGCTGGACATGGTCTACGACCGCCGCCGGGCCGCCGTCGGGGACGAGCCGGCGTACGACCCGCTGCAGCGCTTCCTGGAGCTCTTCGACGGCGTCACCACCGCCGACACCAAGGCCGAGCGGGCGGCCGCGCTGCTGGCCCTGCCGGTCAGCGAGCGCCTGCAGCGGCGGATCGTGGACGGCGAGGGCAAGGGTCTGGCCGAGGACCTGGAGCTGGCCATGGCCGACGGGAAGCCGGCCCTGGAGATCATCAACACCGACCTGCTGCAGGGCATGAAGGTCGTCGGCGAGCTGTTCGGCTCGGGTCAGATGCAGCTCCCGTTCGTGCTGCAGTCCGCCGAGGTGATGAAGACCGCGGTGGCCTACCTGGAGCCGTACCTGGAGAAGGCCGACAGCCGCGGCAAGGGCACGATCGTGCTGGCCACCGTCAAGGGCGACGTGCACGACATCGGCAAGAACCTGGTCGACATCATCTTGACCAACAACGGCTACACCGTGGTCAACCTGGGCATCAAGCAGCCGATCGGCACCATCATCGACGCCGCACAGGAGCACCAGGCCGACGCCATCGGGATGTCGGGGCTGCTGGTGAAGTCGACGGTGGTGATGAAGGAGAACCTGCAGGAGATGAACACCCGGGGGATCGCCACGAGCTATCCGGTGTTCCTCGGCGGGGCGGCCCTGACCCGGGCCTACGTCGAGCAGGACCTGCGCGAGGTGTTCGCCGGCGAGGTGCGCTACGCCCGGGACGCCTTCGAGGGCCTGCGGCTGATGGACGCCCTGATGGCGGTCAAGCGGGGCGAGGAGGGCGCGGCGCTGCCCGCGCCGCGCGAGCGCCGGGTCAAGCTCCGGGCCGCTCCCGACACCGGGGGCACCACCGAGACCCTGCTGCCGGCCCGCTCCGATGTCGCGGTCGACGTCGACGTGCCCGTCCCACCGTTCTGGGGGGACCGGATCGTGAAGGGAATACCGCTGGCCGACGTCGCCTCCTACCTGGACGAGCGGGCCACGTTCATGGGGCAGTGGGGGCTGAAGGGCAGCCGTAGCGGGCCGAGCTACGAGGACCTGGTGGAGACCGAGGGCCGCCCTCGGCTGCGCGCCTGGCTGGACCGGGTCCAGACCGAGGGCATCGCGGAGTTCGCCGTCGTGTACGGCTACTGGCCCTGCTACAGCGACGGCGACACCGTGGTGGTGCTGCGGCCGGGGTCGGAGGTCTCCGATCCCGACGCCGAGCTGCACCGGTTCACCTTCCCCCGCCAGACCCGGGGCCGGTTCCTCTGCCTGGCCGACTTCTTCCGCGACCGCGAGCTGGCGCTGGCCAAGGGCCCGGACGTGATCGCCTTCCACCTGGTCACCATGGGCTCCGCGGTGGCACGGGTCACCGCGGACCTGTTCGAGCGCAACGCCTACCGCGACTATCTGGAGCTGCACGGGCTGAGCGTGCAGCTGACCGAGGCCCTGGCCGAGATGTGGCACGCCCGGATCCGGTCCGACCTCGGTCTGGGCCGCCTCGACGGCGGGATCGACGACATGATCCGGGACCAGGCCTACCGGGGCTCGCGCTACAGCTTCGGCTACCCGGCCTGCCCGGACTTGGAGGACCGGGCCAAGCTCGTGGACCTGCTGCGTCCGGAGCGGATCGGGGTGGAGCTCAGCGAGGAGCTCCAGCTGCACCCGGAGCAGTCGACCGACGCGCTGGTCGTGCACCACCCCGAGGCCAAGTACTTCAACGCCCGCTGACCCGAGCTCTGAGGTGCAGATTTCGCCTCGGCGGATCGGACTGGAAAGATGACGGGGCCATGAGCGACACGACCATCACCTCCCTTGCCGCCGTCCTGTGGGACTTCGACGGCACCCTGGCCGACACCGAGCCGCTGTGGATCGCCGCGGAGTACGAGCTGATCGGCAGCCTGGGCGGGACCTGGTCGGAGGAGCACGCCGACCGGCTGGTGGGCAACTCCCTGCTCGACTCGGGGGCCTACATCCTGCGGGTCCTCGGACGCGAGGACCTGACCCCCGCCTGGGTCGTGGACCAGCTGCTCTCCCGGGTCGTGGGCCACCTCGAGGGCAACCCGATCCCGTGGCGGCCGGGGGCCCTGGAGCTGCTGGACTCGCTGCAGTCAGCCGGCGTGCCGTGCGCACTCGTGTCGGCCTCCTACCGGGTGCTGCTCGACGCGGCCCTCAGCCAGCTGCCGACCGGGGCCTTCCAGGTGAGCGTGGCCGGCGACGAGGTCACCAACGGCAAGCCGCACCCGGAGCCGTACGAGCTGGCCTGCAGCGCGCTCGGGGTCGAGGCCCGGCACTGCGTGGTGTTCGAGGACTCCGTCACCGGGGCCGCGTCCGGGAACGCCTCCGGCGCCCTCGTCGTCGCCATCCCCAACCGCGTCCAGGTGCCGCCGGCGCCCCGCCGGGTCCACGTCACCTCGCTGGCCGAGCTCGACGCCACCTCGGTGGCGGCGCTGCTGGCGCGGCCCGGTGCGTAG
>JAOPXW010000206.1 GCA_025964935.1 Friedmanniella sp.
CGCCGGGGTGGGGGCCCGACTGGCGGCCCGCTTCGGAGTGTTGGAGGGGCCGGGCCGGCCGGCGGCACTGCTCCCGGTGGCCGACGGCGGGCCGACCGGGACGCTGGCCGATGCGGTGGGCGTCGGCTGCGGGGCGGTCGAGGTCGGGGCCTGCGTCGGGGTGGGCGTGTTGGTCGGGGTCGGGCTCGGGGCCACCGTGGGCTGCGGCGCGGTGGCGCGGTTGACGTACGCGGGCTGGTCGAACTGCTTCACGGCCTGGCCCTTGGTGGCCACGGCCATGTAGTTCTCCCAGGTCAGCGCCGGGTAGGTGCCGCCGAAGAACGTCGAGTCGCCCGGTCGCTTGTACGGGTCGAGCGCGCTGTTGCCGTCGTCCCCGGCCACGTACATCACCGCAGTGGAGATCTGCTTGGTGTAGGCCACGAACCAGGCCGAGGTGATGATGTCGTTGCCGTTCTTGTCGGTCGCGTCCTTGGTCCCGGTCTTGCCGGCGACCGGGCGGTTCAGGGTCTGGACGGCGCGGCCGGTGCCCTGCTCGACGACGTTGGAGAGGGCGTACGTCACGTCGTGCGCGATGTCGGCGCTGACCGCCCGCTTCTCCTGGGCGGGGGCCTTGTAGACGACCTTGCCGCTGGCGTCCTTGACCTCCTTGACCACGTGGTCGGCCACGGCGGTGCCGTCGTTGGCGAAGGTCGCGTACGCCGAGGCCTGGTTGAGCGGGCTGACCTCGGCGGTGCCCAGGGCGATCCGGGAGCTGTCGTCCCAGCCCGCGCCCTTGGGGGCGCCGGCCGCCTGCGCCATCTTCATGATCTTGTCCGCGCCGCCGTCCATCTTGGTGGTCAGGTCGACGAAGGCGGTGTTGATCGAGTCGGTGGTGGCCTTGATCAGGCTGACGGCCGGGCCGTACTGGGTGGAGTACTCGTTGCGGACGTCGGTGGTGTCCCCCGGCGGGCGGAAGGTGTTGCCCTCGAAGGTCGAGTCGAGGCTGAAGCCGTCCTTGAGACCGGCGGCCAGGGCGTACGTCTTGAACGTCGAGGCGGTCGGGCGGGCGGTGGTGGCCCAGTTGCGGGAGTTGCTGATGTAGTCCGGGCCGCCGTAGAGGGCGAGCACCTCACCGCTGCCGACGTCGACCGAGGCGATGGCGGCGTGCAGCTTGGAGGCCTTCTGACCCGAGGCCGCGGCCGACTGCTTGGTGTAGGTCTCGGCCGCCGAGACCGCCGCCGCCTGGGCCGACTTGTCGAAGGTGGTGGTGATCTTCAGACCGCCGCCGTTGACCTGGCTGGAGTCGAAGCCGGCGTCGGCGAGCTCGCGCTGGACCATCTTGAGCAGGAAGCCGTCGGGTCCGGCGTACGTCTGGTTGTCGGGGATCTTGGGGAACTTGGGCAGCGACTTGGCGTACTTCGTGGCCTGGGCGGGGCTGATGGCGCCGGTGTCGCCCATCGAGGAGATGACGTAGCGGTAGCGCTCGAGGAGCTGGTCGCGGTTGTCCTTGACCGAGGGGTCGTAGTAGGTCGGGTTGTTGATGACGCTGGCCAGGACGGCGGCCTGGGGGACGGTCAGGTCCTTGGCGTCCTCGTTGAAGAAGGACTGCGCGGCGGCCTGGACCCCGTACGCGCCGTGGCCGAAGTAGATCGTGTTGAGGTAGCCCTCGAGGATCTGCTCCTTGCTCATCTCCTTGTTGATCTTGTACGCCAGGAAGAGCTCCTTGAACTTCCGCGTCGCCGTCTGGTCGGAGTTGAGGTAGAGGATCTTGATGTACTGCTGGGTGATGGTCGAGCCGCCCTGCAGGGTGCCGCCGCGGGCGATCACGTACGCCGCCCGGATCATCCCGCGGATGGAGACGCCCTTGTCGGTCCAGAAGGACCGGTTCTCGGCCGCGACCACGGCCTTCTTGATGCTGTCGGGCATCTGCTTGAAGGTCAGCGGCTGCCGGTTCTGGACCGCGAAGCTGCCGAGCTCGGACTTGCCGTCGTTGTAGTAGACGAAGGTGGTCGCCGTGGTGAAGTCCCGGTTGGGGTCGGGCAGGTTGGTGGTCCGGTAGCCGATGAAGACCACCGCGACCGAGGCCAGCAGGCCGAGGACGGCGAGCAGGCCGACCGTGGCGAGGATCCGTCGACCCCAGCGGCGCTTCGCGGGCTTCTTGCCGCGCGTGGACGAGGCCTTCTTGCTCGTCGGGCCGACAGGCTTCTTCTCGACGGGTCCCCAGTGGGGGTCAACCATAAATATCCTCAACGGTCTGTTGGCGGCGCGGGGGCTTCCGCTTGATCCCGTCCCCCAGGAGGTAGGACAGGATCATGTGATTCCAACTGCAGGCTAGACAGACCTCGACCACGACGACCTTGAACTCGCCGAACTCGTGCGACATCTCCGCCAGCTCCGGCGTGCGCTTGATGCGGCCGGAGTACTGCCCGAGCTGGTCACCGAAGACGTAGTTCATGTTCATCAGCTCGGGCTTGTCACAGACCGGGCAGGGGACCTCGGCCGGCTCGCCGTGGTGCTTGGCCGCCCGCAGCAGCATCGGGTCGGCGTCGAGCGCCTCCAGCCGGGCGATCCGTCGCCCGGGACGCCGCAGGGCCGCGAGTGAGTTCCGACGCTGCAGCGCATAGTCGATGACCTCACGCTGGGACCACATGAGGTCAAGAATACGTGGCCGAGGCTGTGACGGCGATGAACGCGGGAGAGCCTGGGGACGGCCCATGGTCCGGGTCGGCGGCTGTAGGTCTGGGGCTTCGCTTGCTGCTTCGTGGGGGCGTGAGGGGCGGGTCGCGAGGTTGGTCGGCCCCGAGCCGATGCCGTAACCTGGCAGCCGCCGTCAACCCGCGTACGGGTTGTCCGGGGCCATGGCGCAATTGGTAGCGCACCTGCTTTGCAAGCAGGGGGTTAGGGGTTCGAGTCCCCTTGGCTCCACCCGATAAAACCGCAGGTCAGAGCCGCTTTCTTCCCGCTTTTTGGCCTATCCCCAGGCTAACTCGATCGGCTCCGCGGTGGACT
>JAOPXW010000213.1 GCA_025964935.1 Friedmanniella sp.
AGGGCCGGGGCCAGCAGCACCGGGCCGAAGCCACCGCCGTAGGCCAGGCCGAGCCCGGCACCGAGGACGGCGACCACGAAGGCGGGCCGGGGGCGGAGCCGGCGAGCCCCGACGGCGAGGGCGACCAGCCCGGCCGCGACCACCAGCCACGGCGAGACCGCGAGGACCTCGGCCGGTCCGGGCCCACCACCGGCGTGCCCGTGGGGTCCACCGCGACCCGCCCAGGGGGGACCGTCGGCCGACGTCACGGCGGCCGCCACCACGGCCAGGCCGAGCAGGGCACCGACGAAGGCGTCCACGAGGAGACCACGCCTGGCCGATCCCTGCATCTGGTGCCGCTCCTCCCGCGTCGCGCCGAGTCCGCCGGACGCCTCGTCCGCAGCACACGGAACGACCCTAGACCGGCTCGTGGTCCGACCGCGTCGGCTCGGCGGCGTAGTCCCGCTACGTCCTCCGACGTAGTCACAGTGTCGCCTGCGAGCCGATGTGCGCCCGCCCGACGACCGGCACGCTGGGGACATGACCTCACTTCTGATCCCGCTCGAGGGCTTCGCCCACCACGGCGGCCCGCCCGGGGCCGAGTCCTTCCTTCCCTTCCTAGGAGTCCCCTTGCTCATCCTCACCGTGCTGCTGGTCCTCGGCGCGCTCGCCTTCCTGCGGCGCGGCGGCCAGCTGAACCAGCTGTCCTTCCTGCGCCGCCCCTCCCCCGAGCACGACGCCCGCGCGATCCTCGCCGACCGGTTCGCCCGCGGCGACATCAGCTCCGACGAGTTCCTCGAGCGGGCCAGCATCTTGAACTGGACCCCGGGCAGCGACGCCTACCCCGCCCGCCCGGGGCGCAAGAAGCGCCGCTGACCGACCCTCGAGGTGGTCCAGCCCCTCCGGGGCGCCCCCGGCCGCCCATGATCACCCCACCGGCATCCGGGACCCCGACGATCGCTTATCGTTCGGGTCACGGAGGGTGGGGTTCATGGGCGGGGCACGGACGGCACGGATCACGGTCAAGACGTTGGCGGCTGCAGTGGGGGTCTCCCCCTCGACCATCTCCAACGCCTACAACCGCCCCGACCAGCTGTCCCCCGAGCTCCGGCAGCGGATCCTGACCACGGCGACCGATCTGGGCTACGCGGGCCCGGACGCCGCCGGCCGGGCGCTCCGGGTCGGGCGTACGGGAGCGGTCGGGGTGCTGCTCACCGAGCGCCTCTCCTACGCCTTCTCCGACCCGTACGCCGTGGAGTTCCTCACCGGCGTCACCGAGGCGGTCGAGCAGCAGAACATCAGCGTGCTCCTGATGCCGTTGGCCTGGTCCGACGGCGAGGCCGACGTGACCGCCCTCCGACAGGCCAACATCGACGCGCTGGCCATCATGTGCCTCCGCGACAACCACCCCGCCGGCATCCTCGCCCGGGCGCGGGGCCTGCGGCTGGTCACCACCGACCCCGAGGATGACCCGGACAGCAGCTGGGTGACCATCGACGACGCGGACGCGGGCCGGCTGATCGGGGCCCACCTCGCCGGCCTGGGCCACCGGCGGGTCGCCGCCATCGCGGACACGAACGCCCCCGCCGGGTCCCCGACCCGGGTGCTCCCGCACGGCAGCCTGGCCGCTGCGGACTGGGCGGTCCGGCTTGACGGCCTGCGGAACGCCCTGCCCGAGGATCTCCTGGTGGTGACCGGCGGCCACAACGCGCTGGGCTCGGGGGTCAGTGCGACGCACTGGCTGTTGGACCAGCCCGACCCGCCGACCGCCATCGTCGGGTTGACCGACGTCTTGGCGCTGGGCGCTCTGGAAGCGCTCTCCGCCCGTGGGCTGCGCGTCCCCCAGGACGTCTCGGTGTGTGGCTTCGACGACATTCCGGCGGCGGCCGGGCACAACCTGACCACCGTGCGTCAACCCATCCGGCTCCGCGGCCAGGAGGTCGGCCGGCTGCTCACCGACCCGCTCTCGCTGCCCCGCCAGGTCGTGCTGCCCATCGAGCTCATCCCCCGCGGCACCTCGGGTCCGGTCCGAGCCCGCTGAGCGCCCGCCCGGTGCGCCCGACCGGTGCCGGCCCGGGATGACCGACGGACCGGCTAGCGGAGCTGCGGGCCCGTCCTCCGGGCGGGAGCGGACACCTGGTCCACCTTGAGCTCCCCGTGGCGAGCCAGGCTGACCGCCCCGCCCACCGCGAGCAGGAAGCCGACGGCGGCCACCCATCCCCAGCCGGGGCGCGGGCTGTCGCCGAGCAGGAGGATCCCGACCGCCGCGGGGACGGCCGTCTCCAGCACGACCAGCGGGGCGGTCGAGGTGGTCACCGACCCACGCTGCAGGGCGGTCGAGTAGGTCAGCAGGGCCACCGCACCCCCCACCACCAGCGCGTACGTCGCGGGCTCGGTCACCAGGTCAGCGGGCGCGAGCCGGTGCGGCAGGATGCGGGCCGCGATGGCCACGATGCCGAACCCGAGACCGGCCACGGCTCCCAGTGTGGCCGCCCCGCGCGCCCCCTGCAGCCGGGCCAGGGGGAAGGCCGCCACCGCGAGCACGACCGCTCCGAGCAGCACGGCCCAGGCGACCCCGTGCGGCGGGGGTGAGGGTGGGTCCTCGGCCGCGGACAGCCCGACCAGCACCAGCCCGGCGATCACCACCCCGACCCCGACCTTGTCAGCGCGGCTCAGGGGCATCCTCAGGACCAGGGCACCCAGGACCGCGGTGATGGCCAGGAAGCTGGCCACGATCGACTGGACGACGAAGAGCGGCAGCGTGCGCAGCGCGGCGATGGAGGCGACGAAGGCGAGACCGTCGAGGGCCAGTCCGGCCAGGTAGGGCCAGGACCTGAGCAGCCGGAGCACCAGCCGAGGGTCCAGGCCCGCGGCGGCGGTGGTGCGACGGGCGGCCACGGCCTGGAGCACGGAGGCGACCCCGTAGCAGAACGCCGCACCGAGGGCACCGAGCAGGCCGAGGAGCATGAGGGGAAGGCTAGAGGAGACCACCTGCGGTGTTCCTGTGAGCCGCGCCCAACCCGGGGCCCGGTGGACCGGGACAACGAAAACGAGGGGCCGTGGCGTCAGCCACGGCCCCTCGTCGGGAGATCGGTCAGGCGCGCGCGCGGCCGCGGCCGACGCGGATCCAGATCAGCAGCACGATGATCGCGCCGATGATG
>JAOPXW010000215.1 GCA_025964935.1 Friedmanniella sp.
CCTGCAGAGCATCCAGTACACGTTCAGCGCCGACAACCTGAGCGAGGCGGCCAAGCTGTACCGGGGGGCGTCCCCCTCCAACGACGGGACCGAGCTGAGCACCGCGGTGATGCCCGAGGGGGTCCCGATCACCATCGCCCCCGAGCGTCGCGAGGAGTTCTCACCCGGTCTGGACCCGGAGCTTCTGGCGCTGATCCAGGCCACCGCCGAGGTGGAGATCAAGGCCTCCGAGAAGCTCGACCTCGGCTGACGACGCGGGCCCCGGGCGCTCGGCTACGACCACACCCGGGCCCACGGCTGCGACCACACCCGGCGCCTGATCGACGCCGTGCCCACCCCGGACCCGATCGAGCAGCGGGCCGGACCCGCTGGGCCGACGGGTGAGGGAGCCGGACCGCTCCCCGGTCCGCCGATGCCCTAGAGGATGGGCTTACCGCCCGTCACCGCGATCCGCGCACCGGAGACGTAGCTGCCCGCGTCGGAGGCCAGCAGCACGTAGATGGGGGCGAGCTCGGCGGGCTGCCCGGCACGGCCCAGTGGTGTGTCGGCGCCGAACTCGGCCACCTTCTCGGGCGGCATCGTCGAGGGGATCAGCGGGGTCCAGATCGGACCCGGGGCCACGCTGTTGACGCGGATGCCCTGCTCGCCCAGCAGCTGCGCGAGGCTGGCGCAGAAGTTGGCGATCGCGGCCTTCGTGGCGGCGTACGGGGCGAGCTGAGGCCGGGGCATGTCGGAGTTGACCGAGGAGCTGCCGATGATCGCACTGCCCGGCCTCATGTGCGGAACGGCGGCCTTGCAGAGGTGGAACATGGCCGTGATGTTGGTGTCGAAGGTTCGGTTCCACTCCTCATCGGGGATGTCCAGCAACGACTCCCGGGTCATCTGGAAGGCCGCGTTGCTGACGAGGATGTCCAGCCGGCCGAGCTCGTCGACGGCGGTGGAGACCAGGTCGCGACAGTGCTGGGGATCGGCGACGTCCCCGCGCACGACCACAGCCCGCTGCCCCGCCTCTCGGATCAGCCGGGCGGTGTCGGCAGCGTCCTCGTCCTCCATCTCGGCGAAGTAGGACAGCAGGATGTCAGCTCCCTCACGGGCGTAGGCGATGGCCACGGCTCGGCCGATTCCGGAGTCAGCCCCCGTGATGAGAGCCACTTTGCCGCTGAGCTGGCCCGATCCGCGGTAGGAGTCCTCGCCGCAGTCGGGCCGGGGGTCCATCGCGGACTGTCGGCCCGGGACGGGTTGCTGCTGCTCTGGCTGGTTCATGCTGACAACGTAAACCAGCCTCTGGCCAGCGTCGACACCCCTCGCGCGATCCTGGGGCCGGCTACGTCGTGGCGCGCCAGACCGCGGTGAACGCGTGGTGCGAGACCCGTTCCGGCTCCGGGGGGAGCCGGCGGTAGTCGCCGTACACGGCGGTCAGGACGCGGTCAGGGCTCGCCGGAGCCAGCAGCCGCAGTGACTCGAAGGTGAGCTCGGTCGGGACGCCCAGGTCCGCGGCGGGCACCGACCAGTCGAAGGAGCCCACCCGGACCCCCAGCCGGTCACCGGAGCGGGCGCCGACCCTCGCCGTCCGGGTGAACGTCCCGATCAGCACGCCGACGGGCACCGCCCGCAGCAGGGGCTTGGCCACGGCGATGGCCAGCGGATGGTGCCAGGCGCGGCCTCGGGCCGGGGCGATGTAGCGCAGCTCGACGGCCCACCGCAGCAGCCGGAGCACCCGCGACTGGAGAGCGCGGGCCAGCCGGCCCGGCGGCAGCGCGTCGATCGGGAAGACGTCGAGGTTGACCCCGAGCGGCAGCGGGTCCTGGAGCGGCTCGACCAGGTCCGTCCGGTCGTCGGAGACCTTGGCGTAGGGGAACGGCCAGTCCCGGCGGGTCGCGGGGCTGCCGAGGGCCAGGTGGGCGGTTCCGGAGGCGGCGAAGGCCGCGGGCAGCCGGTCGTAGTCGGCTCGCGGCATCATCACGTCGACGTCGTCGTCCCACGGGATGTAGCCGCCGTGCCGGACCGCGCCCAGCAGCGTGCCGTACGCCAGGTAGTAGGTCAGCCCGCCGGCCCGGCACAGCCGGTCGAAGCCGGCCAGCACCCCCAGCTGCACCTCACGCAGCTCCTCGATGCTCAGCTCAGGGTCCCGGGGTTGCGCCACCAGCCGACGATAGCGGCCCCGCACCTTCCCCGGCGCCCCTCCGGCCGCCGGGGTCACGACGCGGCTGCGGGGTGGGCGACTGCTGTCAGTCCCGGGGTCTACGCTCAGGAAACTGGCCTCGGGACATCCAAAACCCGCCTGCCGACCGAAGGGACGTCATGACCACCATGAACCGCCGCAGCTTCCTCCGCACCACCGGACTGCTCGGGGCGGCCGTCGGCCTCGCCGGCTGCGGAGGCAGCGAGACACCGGCCCCCTCGGGCAGCGCCAGCTCGGCCTCCGGCGGCGGCGCCCTGTCGGGCACCGTCACCCTCACCACCTGGGCGGGGACGCAGGAGCTCGCGGCGTTCAAGAAGATCGCTGCCGACTTCAAGGCCGCCCGCGGCGCGGACGTCAAGATCGAGGTGCTGCCGTACGACCAGATCCGGACCGTGGTCGACCGCCGGCTGCAGGCCAACCAGGCGCCCGACCTGTTCCGGGTCTCCTACACCGACGTCAGCGGCTACGCCAACAACGGCGCCCTGGCCGACCTCTCCGACTACATGGACGACAGCTTCGCGGCCCAGTTCTTCCCGGCCCTGTGGAGCTCGGTCACCGTCGACGGCGCGCCGGCCGGCGTCCCGCACCACACCGACGTCTCCGCCCTGGTCTACAACAAGTCCCACTTCGAGAAGGCCGGCATCACTGACGTCCCCCAGACCCTGGAGACCGCCTGGACCTGGGAGCAGTTCGTCGAGGTCCTGAAGAAGCTCAAGGGCGCGAACGGCGACGCCGCGCCCTTCGCCTTCAACTACCAGCTCTACGGCGCCTACCGCTGGTTCAACACCTTGTTCCAGGCGGGCGGGACCGTGCTCGACGACGCCGACAAGGCGGTGACCCTCAACACCGACCAGGCGCGCAAGGCCCTGGAGTGGACCAAGAGCCTCTACACCCAGGGACTCCACGCCCCCAGCGTGCTGGTCAAGCGCCCGACCTACCCGGACGAGATCTTTCCCACCCAGAAGATCTCCATGATCCAGGCCGGTGACTTCCTGATCCCTTCCCTCGACTCGACGATCAAGAAGAAGTTCGAGTGGGGGGCCACCTTCCTGCCCCGCGACGTCGGCGCGGCCACCGACCTCGGCGGCAACGCCATCGTGGTCACCGACCAGTCCAAGAACAAGGAGGTGGCCGCCGAGTTCGCCAAGTTCCTGGCCACCAAGGAGAACATGCAGTTGTTCTGCGAGCAGACCGGCGTCCTGCCGGTCCGGACCGACCTGGTCGACGCCCAGCTGAGCTTCAGCACCCGCAACGACCTGATGCCGGTCTTCCAGAAGCAGGCCACCACGCTGCCGGAGAAGCTGGTCAAGACCTCGACCCTGCCCGCCTTCCCCGGCATCAACCAGGCCCTGGTCGACAACATGGATCAGTACCTCTCGGACCCCAACTCCAGTGTCGACGCGGTGATCACGGCCCTCACCAAGGGGATCGAGAAGGCCCTGCAGGTCTAGGACGTGACGACGATCCCGGTCCAGGAGGCACCGGTCCACGTCCCCCGCCCGTCCACCCCGCTGCGCCAGCGGGGCGCGTCGACCGTACGGCGGGCCGAGCGCAACGCAGGTCTGCTGCTGGCCAGCCCGGCCCT
>JAOPXW010000259.1 GCA_025964935.1 Friedmanniella sp.
TGGTCACCGCCCACAGCCGACCCGTGCTGGCCGGTGGCGTGGAGTCGGCCTCCACCCAGCCGGCCCGCTTCTGGCCGCCGGTCGGCTCGGAGGCCCCCGTCCGCTTCACCCGCGCCCCGTTCGCGCCCGCCCCGTACGCCGACCCCGAGATGGGGTGGGCCGCCGACGTGCTCGCCGAGACCTGGTCGATCAGCCGGTCGGACCAGGACGCGTACGCCGCCCGCTCGCACGCCCGGGCGGTGGCGGCCGCCGCGGCCGGGGCGTTCGACGCCGAGCTCGTGCCCGTCGGCGGTCTGACCCGGGACGAGCGGCCCCGTCCCCGGCTGACCCCGACCGTCCTGGCCCGCCTCGGCCCGACCTTCCGCCCCGGTGGCACCGTGACGGTCGGCAACTCCTGCGGCGTGAACGACGGGGCCGCGGCCCTCAGCCTGGTGCCAGGGGCCCTCGCCCGCGACCAGGGAGCCCCTGGGCTTCGGATCCTGGCCAGCGCGACCGTCGGGGTCGACCCGGCCCAGCCCGGGATCGGTCTGGTCCCGGCGGTCCGGCAGGCCCTGGCCGAGGCCGAGCTGTCGCTGGACCAGCTGGACGTGGTCGAGCTCAACGAGGCGTTCGCCGGTCAGGTGCTGGCCTGCTGCGCGGCCCTCGACCTGGACCCGGCCCGGGTCTGTCCCCAGGGCGGCGCGCTGGCCCTGGGCCACCCGTGGGGTGCCTCGGGGGCGGTGCTGCTGGTGCGGCTGTTCAGCCAGCTCGTCCGCACCCCGCGGCCCGGCGCGTACGGGCTGGCCGCGATCGCGGTCGGCGGCGGGCAGGGCGTGGCCATGGTGGTGCAGTCGTGCTGATCGAGGTCACCGGGGTCAGCCACCGGTACGGCTCCCGCACCGTCCTGGCCGACGTCACCGTATCGCTGGACGAGGCGCGGATCGGGGTGATCGGGGCCAACGGCTCGGGCAAGTCGACCTTCGCCCGGTTGCTGAACGCGCTGGTCGTGCCCACCGACGGCCGGGTCCGGCTGGACGGTCTGGACACCGCGCGCTCGGCCCGCGACGTACGCCGCCGGGTCGGGTTCTGCTTCACCGACCCGGACGCGCAGATCGTGATGCCGACCGTGGCCGAGGACGTGGCCTTCGGCCTGCGCCGGCTGCGGCTGTCCAAGGCGGCGGTGGCCGACAAGGTGCAGGCGGCCTTGACCTCGTACGGGCTGGACGGTCACGCCGACCACCCCGCCCACCTGCTCTCCGGCGGTCAGAAGCAGCTGCTCGCGCTGGCCTCGGTCCTGGTCACCGAGCCGGACCTGCTGGTCCTGGACGAGCCGACCACCCTGCTGGACCTGGCCAACGCGCGTCGGGTCTCGGAGCTGGTGGCCGCCCTCCCCCAGCAGGTGCTGCTGGTCACCCACCACCTGGACCTGCTGGCCGCCTTCGACCGGGTCCTGGTCTTCCACGAGGGGCGGCTGGTGGCCGACGACGCACCGGCGGCGGCGGTCTCCTTCTACCGGGGGCTGCTGGCGTGAACGTCCTGGGCAGCTACGTCCCGGGCACCTCGGCGCTGCACCGGGCTCCGGCGGGGGCCAAGCTCGCCGTGCTGGTCGGCCTGGGGGCCGGCTCGGTGCTGCTGCAGAGCCCGGTCCGGGTCGCGGTCGCGGTGGGGGTCGTGCTGGTCGGCTATCTCGTGGCCGGCCTGGGCTGGCGGGCCCCGGTGGACCAGCTGCGGCCGCTGGTCTGGCTGCTCGGCTTCACCCTGGTCTTCCACCTCGTGGTCAGCGGCTGGCCGCGGGCCACCGTGGTCGTCGGGACCGTGGTGCTGCTGGTGCTGGCCGCTGGGCTGGTGACCCTGACCACCCGGACCACCGCCCTGGTGGAGGTGGTGGTCAAGCTCTGCGGACCGCTCCGCCGCATCGGTGTCGACCCTGAGCGGGTCGGTCTCATGGTGGCCCTGGGCGTGCGCTGCGTCCCGGTGGTCATCACGCTGGCCGAGCAGGTCCGGGACGCGCAGCGGGCCCGGGGTCTCACCGCCAGCCCGCGGGCCTTCGCGGTGCCGCTGGTCGTCCGGGCCCTGCGGCACGCCGACGGCCTCGGCGAGGCGCTGGTCGCCCGCGGCGTGGACGACTGACCGGGGCCCTACCCGGCCAGCCGTCGCAGCCAGCGCTGGGGTGGTGCCGGGGTCAGCGAACCTTGCCGGGCAGGACACCGTCCAGGACCAGGCTGGCGCCGATCCCCAGCATGAAGACGTCCTTGCTGACCCCGATGCCGGCCGGCGTCGGCCAGACGCTGCCCGGCTCGTGCAGCGCGGGAGTGCGGAGGTACAGCCCGACCAGACCGGCCGAGAAGGCGGTCAGGGCCGCCCCGGCCAGGGCGCGGGGGACGAACGGGACCAGCAGCGCCGCCCCCGTCGCGATCTCGGTGGCGGCCAGCAGCCGGAGGAAGTGCGTGGGCTGCAGCTTGGCCAGGAACGGGTAGGCCCCCACGGCCATGCCGTGGATCCCGGCGGCGGTCTCGGCGTCGCCGCCCCACTTCTGGAGGCCGCTGTGCAGGATGAACCCGCCGGTCGCGAGGCGTTCGGGCAGACGGGCGGCGAGGACGCGGAAAGGCACGGGACTCCTAGGTAGAGGGGAAGGTTCGAGCCTCGACCCAGATGGTTGAGATGTCAACCACCTGGGCACCGTGACCGCCGTCACCCGGCCTGGGCTAGCGTCGCCCGGGTGGGATTCACCCGGGCGGAGCTGGCGGCGTACCAGGACCGGAGTGTCCCCGACCTGGTCGGGCCGGGGCTACGGTTGCTCTTCGTGGGCATCAACCCCGGGCTGTGGACCGCAGCCACCCAGACCCACTTCGCCCACCCGGGCAACCGCTTCTATCCCGCCGTCGCGCTCGCGGGCATCCTCGAGACCGAGATCGACCGGGGCGCCGGGATGAGCGACGCCGACCGGGCGGCCGTGGTGGCCCGCGGGCTGGGGCACACCAACCTGGTCAACCGGGCCACCGCCCGGGCCGACGAGCTCTCACCCGAGGAGCTGCGGACGGGGCGGCTGCGGCTGGAGGCCTTCGTCCGCGAGCACCGACCGAGCGTGGTCGCGGTGGCCGGGATCACGGCCTACCGGACCGCGTTCGGCCGACCGAAGGCACGGGCCGGGGAGCAGCCGGAGCGTCTGGAGGGGGCCCGGCTGTGGGTGGTGCCCAACCCGAGCGGACTCAACGCCCACGAGACGATCGCGAGCCTGGCCGAGGCGTACGCGGCCCCGGCCCGGGCCGCCGGGATCCTGCCCGCCCTCTGAGCCGGGGCGGCTGGTCCCGGCGGCGGCGACGTACGCCTCCCGTTCCGCGGCTAAGGTCCAGGCATGGGCAGGAGGAACTACCTGGTCGAGGGCCTCTCCGGCACCGGCAAGACGTCGGTCTGCGACGAGCTGCTGCGGCGGGGCCGGCACGCCGTGCACGGCGACCGCGAGCTGGCCTACCGGGGCGACCCGAGGACGGGCGAGCCGACGAGCACGGGCGGACACGAGCACCACCTGTGGGACGTCGGCAAGGTCGAGGCCCTGGTGGCCGACCGGGACCACGCGGCGACCTTCTTCTGCGGTGGGTCGAGGAACTTCCCGAGGTTCCTGCATCTCTTCGACCAGGTGTTCGTCCTGCACGTGGACCTCGCGACGCTGCACCGCCGGCTCGACGCCCGACGCGACGACGAGTGGGGTGACGGCAACCCGACCGAGCGCGCCCTCCTCGTGCACTGGCACGAGACGGGGCTGGGGGTCCCGGGCGACGGCGTGGTCATCGACGCCACCCGGCCGGTGGGCCAGGTCGTCGACGACATCCTCCGCCGGTGCGCGGCCCCGCTGGGCTCGGCCGCACGCTCGGCCGGTGCGTCCGGCCAGGCGCCGGGGACATGACGAAGCCGCTGCCTGCCTGCTCGGGGGTTCAGGTAGTCAGCGGCTTCACCGGCTTGATCGCTGCTCAGCCGGTCTTCGTTACCGTCCCGGCGAAACGTAACCCAGCCGTCACGGACACGCCGCGACACACCGTGGTGGGGGTCGGCGGAGGCGGCTAACGGGTCTTGCGGCGCCGCTCGTAGAGCCACAGCAGCGGCCCGAGCACCCCCAGGCAGCCGAGGAACACGAAGATCCCCGTGCTCAGGGAGCCGGTGCGCACGATGGCGACGGTGCCGCCGACGGCGCAGAGCAGCGACAACAGCCACAGCCGACCCTGCTGGGCGAACTGGCGACGGATCTGGGGGTCAAGAGCCACCTGCCGAACCTACCCGGGGCGGGCGGAGGCGGGTGAGATGGTCCCGGGGGGTGTCGGACCCGTGTGCTGAGATAGCCGACATGAGCTCACGGACGCTGGACTACCCCCTCCACGAGCAGACACTCGGCAACGGGCTGCGGGTCCTCACCAGCCCCGACCACGGCGCCCCGGTGGTGGCGGTCAACCTCTGGTACGACGTCGGCTCGCGGCACGAGGAGGCCGGCCGGACCGGCTTCGCGCACCTGTTCGAGCACATCATGTTCCAGGGCTCGGCCCAGGTCCCCACCGGTCAGCACATCGCCCTGCTGCAGGCGGCCGGGGCCTCGGTCAACGCCACCACGTGGTTCGACCGGACCAACTACTTCGAGACGCTCCCCGCCGGGGGCCTCGACCTGGCCCTGTGGCTGGAGGCGGATCGGATGGGGACCCTCCTGGACGCCCTGACCCAGGAGAGCCTGGACAACCAGCGCGAGGTGGTGAAGGAGGAGAAGCGTCAGCGCTACGACAACGTGCCCTACGGCGACGTGATGCAGCTGCTGAACGGCCTGACCTTCCCGGCCGACCACCCGTACGGGCACACCACGATCGGCTCCATGGAGGACCTGAACGCGGCCACCCTGACCGACGTCCAGACCTTCTTCCGCCGGCACTACCTGCCCAACAACGCCGTGCTGTCCATCGTCGGCGACGTCACCCCCGAGGACGCGTTCGACCGGGCCGAGACCTACTTCGGCGGACTCGCGGCCGGGCCGGTCCCCGCCAAGCCGTCCAACGACCCGCTGCCCGCTCTCTCGGGCACCGAGCGGGCGGAGACCTCCGCCGACGTGCCGGCCGCCGCCGTCTACCTGGCCTGGCGGCTGCCCCCGCGCGGCACCGCGGTCTTCGACGCCCTCGACCTGGCCTGCAGCGTGCTCGGCCACGGTCAGACCTCCCGGCTGCACCAGCGGCTGGTCCGCACCGACGAGCTCGCCGAGAGCGCCTCGGCCAGTGCCACGGGGCTGATCGGGGGCTCCTCGGCCTTCGCCTCGGCCCGCGCCCGGGACGGCGTGTCCTGCGAGCAGCTGGAGGCGGCTCTGGTCGCCGAGGTCGACCGGCTGGCCACCGAGGGCCCGACCGAGCAGGAGCTGCGCCGGGCCAAGGCGCAGTACGAGCGGCACTGGCTGAACGAGCTGGCCCGGGTCGACTCCCGGGCCGACGCCTTCGGGGAGTACGCGACCCTGGAGCGCGACCCCACCCTGGTCAACCGGCGCATCACCGACCTCGAGGCCGTCGACGCCGACCAGATCCAGACGGCGGTGGCCGACTGGCTGCGGTCGGACCAGCGCGCCACCTTGACCTACCGGCAGGAGCCGTCATGAGCAGCCTCCCCCAGCCCCCGATCGGCCCGCCCGCGGTCTGGTCCTTCCCCACCCCCGAGCGCGCCCGGCTGGACAACGGCATCGAGGTGCTCGCCTACCCGCTGCGCGGTCAGCACGTGGTCTCGGCGCACCTGGTGCTGGACCTGCCCCTGAACGCGGAGGACCGGGCCGCCGAGGGGGTGGCCACGATCGCGGCCCGCACCCTGGACGAGGGCAGCCGCACCCACCACGGCGAGGAGTTCGCCGAGCTGCTGGAGACCGAGGGGGCCGGGCTCGGGGTCGACCTGACCCTGTCCGGCACCCAGGTCGTGCTCGACGTCCCCGTCTCGCACCTCGACCGGGCGCTCGAGCTGTTCGCCGAGGCCGTCACCGAGCCCGCGCTGTCCGACGCGGACGTGCAGCGGCACGTGCAGCTGCGGCTGGCCCAGATCGAGCAGGGTCAGGCCAACTCGGCCCAGGCCGCCACCACCGCGTTCCGGTCCGCCCTGTTCGACGACGCGTCCCGCGCCCAGCGGATGAACGGCGGAGAGGCCGACACGGTCGCCGCGGTCACCCCCGACGCCGTACGCCGCTTCCACGCCGAGCACTACGGACCGGCCGGGGCCACCCTGGTGCTGGCCGGCGACTTCACCCAGGACCCGGTCGCGCTGGCCCAGCGCTGCCTGGGCGGCTGGACGAACCCGGCGCAGCAGGTCGTCGCGCCGCAGGTGCCGGCCGGCACGGGCCGTCGCGCCCTGGTCATCGACCGGCCCGGGGCCGTCCAGGCCGACGTCCGCTACGGCGGTCTCGGCATCGACCGGCGCGACCCCCGCTGGGCCGACATCAGTGTGTCCAGCTACGCCATGGGCGGCGGCTTCCTGTCCCGGCTGAACGCGACGCTGCGGGAGGACAAGGGCTACACGTACGGCGTACGGCTCGGGTTCGCCCCGATGCGCAGCGGCGGTACCTTCGCGGTCCAGGGCTCCTTCCGGACCGAGGTGGTGGTCGACGCGCTGGCCATCACCCGGGAGCTGCTGGACGTCGGCTCGTCCCCGTTCACCCGGGCCGAGGTCGACGACGCGGTCAACTTCTACGTCGGGATCTCGCCGCTGCGCTACGCCACGGCCGACGGGGTGGCCGACCAGGCGGCCGCCCAGGTCCTCGGCGGACTGCCCGAGGACTACCTGGACCGCAGCCTGGCCCGGCTCCGCGCCGTCACCCCGGAGTCGGCCCTGGAGGCGTACGGCTCCCTGGTCCGCCTCGACGACCTGACCCTGGTGGTCGTGGGCGACGCCTCGGTGATCGCCGACCCGCTGCGGGCCCTCGGGTTCGACGACCTCGAGGTCGTGCAGCGGGCCGGCTGAGGCGCTACTTGCCGAGCGCCCGCAGCGCCCGCTGGACCGCCGCCTCGGCGTCCTTGGTCCGGGCCTGGTAGGTCCCGAGGTCGCCCGCAGTCAGCGCCTTCTGCGCCTCGGCGAACGCGGACTCGGCCTCCGCCAGCGCGGCGGTGGCCGCCGGGTTGTCGACCTTGCCGGTCCCGGGGTTGCTGGGGGTCTCGCCCGTCGGGATGCTGGCGCTGCCCTTGAACACCTGGCTGAGGGCGGCCTGCAGGGTGTCGCCGATGCCCACCTGCTGGCCGAACCGGACCACCACGAAACGCAGCGCCGGGTAGGACCCGGTGCTCCCCTGCCGCTGGGTGTAGACCGGGGTGACGTAGAGCAGACCGCCCCCGACCGGCAGCGTCAACAGGTTGCCGAACGTCGCCGTCGCCGCTCCGTTGTTGAGGAACGGACGTAGCCGGTCGGCGACCGTCTCGTTGGTGGTCATGGCGTTGAACGACTGACCCGGCCCGTCGATCTGGGAGGTGTCGGACATGGTCAGGATCCGCATCCGGCCGTACTCGGGGCTGCTCGCGTCGGCGTTGACGGCCATGTAGGCGGCCAGGTTGGACCGGCCCCGCGGCACGTAGGAGCTGGTCAGGGAGAAGATCGGCCCCGGGTCGGTGGGCCACTTCACCGACAGGTAGAAGGGTGACTCCAAGGAGTTCGTGGTGGCCCCGGTGACCGGGTCCTTCGGGATCTCCCACAGGCTCGACTGCTGGTACCAGTTGTCGGGGTTGGTCATGTGGTAGCGGGCCAGGATCTGACGCTGCACCTTGAAGTAGTCCTGCGGGTAGCGCAGGTGGCTCAGCAGGTCCTGCGGGATCGCGGTCTTGGGCTGGATCTTGCCCGGGAAGACCTTCTCCCACGTCTTCAGGATCGGGTCGGTCTCGTCCCAGGCGTAGAGCTGGACGGTCCCGTCGTAGGCGTCCACGACTGCCTTGACCGAGTTCCGCATGTAGTTGATGTCGTCCTGCGGCTGGGCGACCACGGTGCCGCCGGCGTTGGTCTGGGCGTCGGAGGTGACGTTGGCCAGGTTGACCCGCTGGCTGTAGGGGTAGGAGTTCGAGGTCGTGTAGCCGTCGACGACCCAGACGATCCGGCCCTCGACGATGGCCGGGTAGGCGTCACCGTCGACCTTCAGCCAGGGCGCCGCCTGCTGCACCCGCTCGCGCGGGGTGCGGTCGTAGATGATCTTCGAGGCCTCGTTGACCCGGCCCGACAGCAGCAGGTTCACGTCGGCGAACTTCACCGCGTAGAGAAGCCGGCGGAACCAGCTGCCCATCGCCACCCCACCCTTGCCGGTGTAGGTGTAGGTCTTGGGGTTGCCGCCCTCCCCGCCACCGGGGGTGTCGAGCTCGACCGGCGGGGTGCCGGCCGGGGCGCCGACCACGGAGTACTGGTTGGGGTTGGCACCGAGCAGCTCACCGAAGTAGATCCGCGGCTCGTGCTCGCTGACCGCGCCGGTGGGCGGGATGTCCTTGGCGATCCACTCCGGCTCACCGCCGGCCTGACGCCGGTTCCCGTACGCCGCCACCAGGCCGTAGCCATGGGTGTAGACGGTCTTGAGGTTGTTCCAGTTCTGGCCTTCGACCCCGGACAGGTCCATCTCGCGGACCGCGACCACGGCGTCGGTCTCGGTGCCGTCGATGGTGTAGCGGTCGACGTCGAGGGTCTTGGGGAAGGAGTAGTAGCCACGGACCTGCTGCAGCTGCTCGTACGCCGGGCCGACCACGTTCGGGTCGATCAGCCGGATGCCGGGCAGCGCCTCGGCGTCGGCCTGCAGCTCGCGAGAGGTGGCGGTGGTCTTGGCCGAGTAGTCGGTGATCTCGACCTTGTCGACCCCGTACGCGGCCCGGGTGGCGGCGATGTTCTTCTCGATGTACGGGCGCTCCTTCACCGGCTCGTCGGGACGGACGCTGAAGTACTGCACCGCACCCGGGTAGACCAGACCGAGCACCAGGGCGGAGAGGACCAGCAGGGTGAGCCCGATGGTCGGCACCACCCAGCGGCGCAGGATGGCGTTGGCGAAGAAGAGCAGCGCGCAGATCCCGGCGATGATGGCCAGGATCATCTTGGCCGTGACCGTGGCGTGGTCGGTCGTGTAGGAGATACCGGTGAACAGGTTGCTGGGCGACGCCTGGATCTCCAGGGCGTACTGGTCGAACCAGTAGCTGACTCCCTTGACCACCACGGCCAGCCCGATCAGCACCGACAGGTGGGCCTGGGCGGCCGGGAAGCCACCGCGACGCGGCGGGGTGAACCGCAGTCCGCCCATCACGTAGTGCACGATCGCCGCGGCCAGGGCGCTGAAGCCGAAGACCGCGAAGGCGAAGGACAGGACGAAGCGCCACCAGGGGTAGGAGAAGACGAAGAAGCTGACGTCGAGGCCGAACTGCGGGTCGGTGGTCCCGAAGGGGGTCCGGTTCTGCCAGGCCAGGTAGGTGAGGACCTGCCCGCTGGCCGCGCCGCCGGCGAACAGCCCGACGACCAGGCCGACGGCGACCATCACCCAGACGAAGCGGGTCTCCAACAGCTCGCGGTAGCGCTCCAGCAGCGGGCTGCTCGGGCCGGGCACCCGGAGCTGGGGACGCAGCCGGTAGGCCACCGCGGCGTTGGCGGCGACCGCGGTGGCCATCAGCAGGCCGAAGGCCACGAACAGTCCGAGGCGGGTGGTCAGCATGGTGGTGAAGACCGACCCGAAGTCGAAGGACCGGAACCAGAGGCGGTCGGTGTAGATGCTGGTGAAGACCGCGAACACCACCACCAGGACCGCCACGATCACCAACGTGGGCAGGATGGCACTTCGTCGTCGACCGGCCATACGCAGGCTACTCACGGGCTATCTCCTCCATCACGGTCCTTGCGGGCCGGAGTTGTCGAGCGTGGGGGGTGGTGCACAGGGCCGGGGGGGCCGTCGGTCCCCCCGGGGTCAAACCAGGGTATGCGCCAGGGCCGTGGCCAGCCCGGGCACGAGATCCTCCGCGGCGAGAAGTTCATCGGGTTGTGACTTCAGCCGGGCGACGCCGTGCCGGTGGCCGGCCCGGTCCACGCCGACCACGACCCGGATCTCCTG
>JAOPXW010000270.1 GCA_025964935.1 Friedmanniella sp.
CGCAGCGCAGACCCCCGTACGCCAGGCGTACGGGGGTCTGCGGCGTGGAACCGGTCAGATCGCGTGGACCTGGTCGGCCTGAGGGCCCTTGGGGCCCTGGGTGGTCTGGAACTCGACGCGCTGACCCTCGTCGAGGGTCCGGAAGCCCGTCGTCTCGATCGCGCTGTAGTGGACGAAGACGTCCGGTCCACCGCCGTCCACGGCGATGAAGCCGTAGCCTTTCTCCGCGTTGAACCACTTCACGGTTCCCTGCGCCATCACAACATCTCCTCGCGTCCGCGTCCGCGTCCGGGGCCGCACCTCACGGCGCCGACTGCTGCCGGACGCCAAGCAGCGTCGACGCCCACGCAATGGTTCTGGGGGCGTAGCACGGACCACGACACAGAGCACTGGCAACAGCACATCCAGCCAATCACACGACCCCGGGCATTGTGAACCCCCGAGAACGGGGCCGGGCCGGCGTCCCCGGGGAGCTAGCGCGGGGTCCCGCCGAGGTCGTGCCGGGCCCGCAGAAGGTCCACCCGGTCCCCCCGGAGCGGCGTGCCCTCGCCGCGCAGCCGGGCCAGGGCCTGTTCCTCCAGTCCGCGGGCCGGGCGCCCGTCGGCGCGGACCACCCGCCACCACGCGACGGTGCCTCCCACCAGGGCCATCACCTGACCGACCTGCCGGGGGCCGCCGCGCCCGACCGCCTCGGCGACGTCGCCGTACGTGGTGGCCCGGCCCTCCGGCACGCCCTCGACGGCCCGCAGCACCTGCTCGGTGTAGCTCTCGTCCACGGGCCAAGCCTGCACCCTCGACGAACCCTGCCCGGGTCCCACCCGGGGAGGATCGTCACCCGGTGGGGCCGCGGTCTACCAGCCCTGGCTGCCGGGCACACCCTTGAAGGGGCCGCTGACCGCGGAGGTGATCCAGCCGCCGTAGAAGCCGCCCGGCTGCGGCTCGACCTCCTCACCGTCGACGGTGACGCGGTCCATGGCCTGGGGGTAGAGGGCGAGGTGGTCGCGCAGCTGGTGGTAGCGACCGGTGGGCTCGGGGTAGTACCAGGCCGCCCGTTCTGCGACCTGGTCCCCGCCCAGCACGTCCAGGTAGGCCGCGGCCCCCTTCCACTCGCAGAAGGAGCTGCCCTTCGCCGCCCGCAGCGACCCGGGCCGGAACGAGGAGCGGGGCAGGTAGTAGGTCGGGGGATGGGAGGTCTCCAGGACCCGATAGCTGGTGTGGGTCTCGCAGATCTGCACCCCGCCGAGCGTGATGACGATGAGCTCGTCGCTGGCGCGCAGCAGCGGCGGCCGCGGGTAGTCCCAGACGGACTCCTGGCCGGGGGCGATCGGTTCGGGCTGAGGGCGGTGGACCATGACCCGAGCCTAGTGACCCGACCCAGCCCGCAGCCGGAATACTGGCCCCGTGAGCGCTCCCTCGATCGACCTGCGGCGCGCCGGCCAGCGCTTCCTGACCCGGACGGACCGGGGCGAGTCCCGGCACGCGTTCTCCTTCGGTCAGCACTACGCCCCCGACAACGTCGGGTTCGGCCCGCTGATGGTGCACAACGACGAGCGGCTCGACCCCGGCCCCGGCTACGACGACCACCCGCACGCCGACGCCGAGATCCTGACCTGGGTGCTGTCGGGCAGCCTCGTGCACGAGGACTCGTCCGGCAACCGCGGGGTGGTGCACCCAGGTCTGGCCCAGCGCATGACCGCCGGGAGCGGGATCGTGCACGCGGAGCGGAACGACGCCTACCGGCTCGACCCGACGCGGGCCGCGGAGCCGGTGCACTTCGTGCAGATGTGGCTGCGCCCCGACGCACCCGGCGGGCCCCCGTCCTACCAGCAGCAGGTCGTGGACCTGGCCGCCCTGAACGGCGACTGGGTGCCGGTGGCCTCCGGCGCTCGCCCGGACGCCGCGGTCACCCTCGGCACCCAGGACGCCACGCTGTGGGTGACCCGGCTCGGGGCGGGTGAGCGGCGGCGGCTGCCGACCGCGTCGCTGGTGCACGCCTACGTGGCGGCCGGTGAGGTCGAGGTGGAGACCCTCGGTCTGCTGCGGGCCGGCGACGCCGTGCGGGTCCGCGGCGAGGCCGCCCTCGAGGTGACCGGTCGGGTCGTCGCCGAGCTGCTGGTCTGGGCGATGGGCCGATGAGCGTCTCCGGGGCCATCGGCCTGCCGCTGCTGATCCGCATCTCGGGCCGGGACCGACCGAGCCTGACCCGCGACCTGCTCCGTCTGCTCGGTGACGCCGGGGCCGTCCTGGAGGACATGGAGCAGCTGGTCGTCCGGGAGCGGCTGACCCTCGACGTGCTGGTCCGCCTGGACGAGAACGACGACACCGGCGACCGGGGTCAGGCCGTGGTGCGCGACATCCTGTTCTGGGGCTTCACCCAGGACCTCAAGATCGACTTCGAGCGGGTGGAGCCCCGGTCCCGCCGGGCCCTGCTGCCCCGGCACGCCGTGACGGTGCTCGGGCGGCCGCTGACCCCGACCTCGCTGGCCGCGGTCGCCGACGCCATCGCCGAGACCGGGGGCAACATCGACCGGATCGTCCGGCTGGCGACCGAGCCGGTGACCGCGTACGACCTGGTCGTGATCGCCGGCGACGTGGCCGCCATGCGCCGCTCCCTGGTCGCGGTGTCGCGCGACCACGGGATCGACGTCGCCGTGCAGGTGAACGGTCTGGAGCGGCGGGCCAAGCGGCTGGTGGTGATGGACGTCGACTCGACCCTGATCCAGGACGAGGTGATCGAGCTGCTGGCCGAGGAGGCCGGCTGCGAGGCCGCGGTCGTGGCCATCACCGACCGGGCGATGGCCGGCGAGCTCGACTTCGAGGCGTCGCTGCGGGAGCGCGTACGGCTGCTGCGCGGCCTCGACGAGGCGGCGATCACGCGGGCGCGGGACCGGATCCGGCTGACCCCCGGGGCCCGGACGTTCGTCCGGACGCTGAAGCGCCTGGGTTTCTGCGTGGCCATCGTGAGCGGCGGTTTCACCCCCTTCACCGACTGGCTGCAGGCCGACCTGGGGCTGGACTACGCGTACGCCAACTCCCTGGAGGTGGTCGACGGCCGGCTGACCGGTGAGGTCCTGGGCCCCGTGGTCGACCGGGCCCGCAAGGCCACGCTGCTGGCCGAGATCGCCGCGCGGCAGGGCGTGCCGCTGTCCCAGACGGTGGCGGTGGGGGACGGGGCCAACGACCTGGACATGCTGGGGGCGGCTGGAATGGGGATAGCCTTCAACGCCAAGCCGGTGGTGCGGGCCCAGGCCGACACCACCGTGTCGGTGCCCTACCTCGACGCGATCTTGTTCATGCTGGGGATCCGGGGGGTCGACATCGACCGGGGTCCGGAGCCGACCGCCGCGCCCCCCGCCTGAGCCCGCCTCAGCCCGCCGGCACCGGGCGGCCGGTGACCTGCTCCAGCAATTCTGTCGGTGGGGCCTGCTGCACTGGGTCCAGAGCCGTTCCACCGCGCACCCGCCGCCCGACCCCGTGAGGACCCCATGTACCGCCTGATCCGCACCCCGGAGGACCGGGCCGAGGCGCCGGTGCTGGACGCGACCCAGCAGTCGGTGGTCGACCACCCGGGCGGTCCGCTGCTGGTGCTGGCCGGACCCGGGACGGGGAAGACGACGACCCTGGTGGAGTCCGTGGTCGACCGGATCGAGCGGCGGGGTGCCCACCCCGACTCGGTGCTCGTCCTGACCTTCTCGCGCAAGGCCGCCGCCGACCTGCGGGGCCGGATCGCGGCCCGGCTGGGCCGCACGATGGTCACGCCGCTGGCCATGACGTTCCACGCGTTCTGCTACGCCCTCGTCCGCCGGTTCGCCGACCGGCTGGGCGACGGGGTCACGGGTCTGCACCCGGTGCGGTTGCTGACCGGCCCGGAGCAGGACTTCCGGGTGCGCGAGACCCTGCAGGGAAGCCTGGACACCGACCGCGCCCATTGGCCGGAGTCCCTGGGCCGCGCCTTCCCGACGCGGGCCTTCGCGAGCGAGGTGCGCGCCGTTCTGGCCAAGGCCCGCCAGCTGGGCATGGACCCCGAGGACGTGGTCGCGGCCGGGGAGGCCGCAGGTCGGGAGGAGTGGGTCAGCGTCGGCCAGTTCTTCGAGGAGTACCTCGACGTGCTGGACGCCGAGGGCGTGCTCGACTATGCCGAGCTGGTCCACCGCTGTCGCATCCTGCTGGCCGACCCCGACGTCGCCCGGATCCTCCGCACCGAGATCAGCTGCGTCTTCGTGGACGAATACCAGGACACCGACCCCTCCCAGGTCCGTCTGTTGCAGACCGTGGCCGGCTTCGGCGGCGACGTGGTGGTCGTGGGCGACCCGGACCAGTCCATCTACGCCTTCCGGGGCGCCGAGGCCCGGGGCATCCTGGACTTCCCCGACCTGTTCCGGACCGCCGACGGCGAGCCGGCGCCGGTGGTCGCCCTCGGTCAGACGCGACGGTTCGGTCGTCAGCTGCTGACCGCCAGCCGCAGCATCGCCAACCGGCTGGGGATGCCCCGGGCGCTCCCGGCCGAGGTGTTCACGACGTTCCGGAACCCGGTGCCGACCCCGGGCCGGCCGCCCGGCAAGGTCGAGATCCTCACCTGCAGCAGTGCGGGGGCCGAGGCCGAGCACATCGCCGAGATCCTGCGCAGCGCCCACCTGAGGGACGGCCTGGCCTGGGACGAGATGGCGGTGCTGGTGCGGTCCGGCCGGCAGTCGATCCCGCCGCTGACCCGGGCCCTGGTCGCCGCCGGCGTCCCGGTGGAGGTCGCGGGCGATGAGATCCCGCTGGGATCCGACCCGGCCGTACGCCCTCTCCTGCTCGGCCTGCAGGTGGCGACGCGGGGCCGTCATGTCACCGCCGACGAGGCCCAGGGGTTGCTCGCCTCGCCGCTGGGCGGGATGGACGCCATGGCCACCCGCCGGCTCGGTCGGGCGCTGCGGGCCTCGGAGCGGGCCGAGCTCGCGGGCAGCGGTCTGCCGCGCCCGTCCTCGGAGCTGGTCGCCGCCGCGCTGCGCCACCCCGAGCTGCTCGAGGACTGCGAGCCCGGACCCGAGGTCGAGTCGGCCCGACGCCTGGCTGGGCTGCTGGTGCGCTGCGAGAGCGCCATCCGGTCCGGCGGCACCGCCGAGGAGGCACTCTGGCTGCTCTGGCAGGGGACGCGCTGGCCGGGCCGGCTCCAGGCCGAGGCGGCCCGCGGCGGCGACACCGGGCGGCGGGCCAACCGGGACCTCGACGCCGTGTGCGCCCTCTTCGAGATCGCCGCCCGGTCCGAGGAGGTGTCGGGTCTGCGCGGCGTGACGGGCTTCCTGGCCGAGGTCGAGGGCCAGCAGATCCCCGCGGACACCCTGCGCGAGTCCGACCTGCGGGGGGCCGCGGTGCGGGTGCTGACCGCACACCGCTCGAAGGGCCTGGAGTGGGAGCTGGTGGTGGTGGCCGGGGTCCAGGAGGGCAACTGGCCCGACGTACGCCGTCGCGGCTCCCTGCTCGAGGCGGACAGGCTGGGCCGGCACGGGGTCTCCGAGCCCGTCCCGACCGCGGTCCGGATCGCCGAGGAGCGGCGGCTGTTCTACGTCGCCTGCACCCGGGCCCGCTCCCGGCTGGTGGTGACCGCGGTGGCCGGGACCGAGGGGGAGGGCGATCAGCCCTCGCGGTTCCTGACCGAGCTGGGCGCCCCGGTCCACGCCCTGCCCGGACGGCCGCGTCGACCCCTGTCGCTGGCCTCCCTGGTCGGGGAGCTGCGCGCGGTCAGCGTGGACCCCGAGGCAGCCCCGGCGCTTCGGGCGCAGGCGGCGGCCCGCCTGGCCCGACTCGCCGACGCCGTCGACGGTCACGGGCACGCCCTGGTGGGCGCCGCCCGTCCCGAGCAGTGGTGGGGGATGCGACCGCTCAGTGACGCACCCGAGCCCGTGGTCGCCGCCGGGTCCGCGGTGCACCTCTCGGGGAGCCAGCTGGCCAGTGTGCTGGCCTGTCCCCGGCAGTGGTTCCTGGCCCGCAAGGCCCAGGCCGAGACCGCGCGGAGCACCGCGGCCAGCTTCGGCTCGGTCGTGCACGTGCTGGCCGAGCACGGGGCGCGGACCGCCGACCCCGGTGCGCTGTCGGACCACCTGGAGGCGGTCTGGGACCAGCTCGACTTCGACGCCAAGTGGCTGTCGGCGGTCGAGCGGGTCGAGGCCGAGTCCGCCCTGGAGCGCTTCGTGACCTGGCAGGAGGCCCGCGGTCACCTGGAGCTGCTGGGGACCGAGGTGCCGTTCACCTGCGAGGTCGAGGTCACCCCCGGTGAGCGGGTGCACCTGACCGGGACCGCCGACCGGGTCGAGCGAGACCCGGACGGTCGGATCCGGATCGTGGACTTCAAGACCTCCAAGACCGCCCCCACGGCCACCGACGTCGCCCTGCAGGACCAGCTGGGGGTCTACCAGCTCGCCGTGCAGCAGGGCGCCTACGCCGAGGTCGCCGGGCCCGGCGCCCGGCCCGCGGGGGCCGAGCTCGTCTACCTCCGACTGGGGGAGGGGACCGGGACCTTCCCCCGGGTCTTCCAGCAGGCCTCGCTGGACGATCTGCCCTTCCCGCCCGGGACGGAGCCGTCGCCGGGGGCGGGGCTGTCGCCGGGGGCGGAGCTCGCGTCCGGGTCGGAGCCGTTGTCCAGGACCGGGGAGCCGGGGTCGGACCTGTCGGCGACCCCACCCGGCGGTGTGGTGGGGGAGGCGTCCCCGACCTGGGTGCACGGCCGCCTCGGGGCGGCCGCCCGGGTGATCCGGTCCGAGCGGTTCGAGGCGCGGCTCGGGTCGGCCTGCCGGTTCTGCCGCTTCCGGGGCAGCTGCCCCGCCCAGCCCGGTGGTCAGCAGGTGGTCTCGTGACCGTGCACCCGCTCAACCCGCCGCCCCCCACGGCCCGGCTGCGGACCGAGGGCGACCTGGTCGACGCGCTGGGTATCGCGTTCTCGGACCAGCAGCTGGTGGCCATCACCGCACCGCTGGAGCCGGGGGTCATCATCGCCGGGGCCGGCTCCGGCAAGACCACCGTGATGGCGGCCCGGGTCGTCTGGCTCGTCGGCACCGGCGCGGTGCGCCCGGAGGAGGTGCTCGGGCTGACCTTCACCCGCAAGGCCGCCGCCGAGCTGTCGCACCGGGTCCGGCAGGCGCTGCTCAAGGCGGGGGTGGTCTCGGACCGCGGTGTGGACGAGTCGGGCGAGCAGCTGATCATGACGTACGACGCCTTCGCGGCCCGGCTCGTGTCCGAGCACGGCCTCCGGCTGGGCTACGAGGCCGACCCGACCATGATCAGCGGGGCGACCCGGTTCCGGCTGGCCTCCCGGGTCGTCCAGGCCGCGGCCGGTCCGTTCGACTTCGTCTCCCGGCTCCGACCGGCCACGGTCACCGAGCGGGTGCTGCGTCTCGACGGGGACCTGCAGCAGCACCTCGTCAGCCCCGACGACCTCGACGGGCACGCCCGCAGCCTGGTCACCGGCTTCGAGTCCGCACCCCTGAACAACCGGGGCAACGTGTACGCCGACGTCAAGCGCGCGCTGGTGGCGGCCCAGGAGCGGCTGGAGCTGGCCAGTCTGGTCCGGGACTACCAGGCGCTGAAGCGGCGCCTCGGGGTGGTGGAGTTCGCCGACCAGATGGCCATCGCGGCGCGGCTGGCCGCCGAGGTCCCCCAGGTGTCCACGGTGCTCCGGTCGGCCTTCAAGGTGGTGCTGCTCGACGAGTACCAGGACACCTCGGCGGCCCAGGCCATGATGCTGCGCGGGCTGTTCTCCGGCTTCACGCCCAGCGAGGGTCTGGGGCACCCCGTGACCGCCGTGGGCGACCCGTTCCAGGCCATCTACGGCTGGCGCGGGGCGGCCGCCAGCAACATCACCCAGTTCGCGAACGAGTTCCGACGGGCCGACGGTCGGCCCGGTCGCCAGTTCGCTCTGACGGTCAACCGGCGCAGCGGCCAGACGATCCTCGACGTGGCCAACGAGCTGAGCCGCCCGCTGCGCGCCAGCACCGCCGCCGCCGACGGTCAGGGGCTGCTGGTCCCGCCCGAGGGCGCCCCACCGGGGCTGGTCCGGGCGGCGACCTTCGCCACCTGGCCCCAGGAGGTCACCTGGGTGGCCGACCAGATCGTGGCCGCCCGCACCGCCGGCCCGGCGGCGCACTGGGCCGACATCGCCGTCCTGACCCGCCGCAACGCCGACATCGCCCCGCTCTACGCCGAGCTGACCGCCCGTGAGGTGCCGGTCGAGATCGTCGGTCTCGGAGGGCTGCTGCACCTGCCGGAGGTGATGGACGTGACGGCCACGCTGCGGCTGGTCGACGACGTGACCGCCAACCCGGACCTCGTCCGGCTGCTGACCGGGCCGCGCTGGCAGATCGGTCCCCGGGACCTGGCCCTGCTGGGGCGACGGGCCCGGGACCTGGCCCAGCAGGGTGTGCGTTCGGCGCCGGCCGACCAGCACGAGGACACCGAGTCGATCCTGGGCGCCCTGGAGGAGGCCGTCGCCGACATCGACCCCACCGAGGTGGTCAGCCTGCTGGACGCGCTGGAGAACCCCGGCGAGGCCGGCTACGCGCCCGCGGCGCTGGAGCGGTTCCGTCAGCTCGCGGCCGAGCTCGCCTACCTGCGGCGGCACAGCGACGAGCCGGTGCTGGACCTGACCCGGCGGGTCGTGGTCACCATGGGCCTGGACGTCGAGCTGATGGCCACCACCGAGTTCGACCACACCTCGCGACGCGACCAGCTGGGGACCTTCCTGGACGCGGTGGCCGACTACGTCGACGTGGACGGCGACGCCTCACTGTCGGGTCTGCTGGCCTACCTGCAGGCCGAGATCGACCAGGGTGCGGGGCTCGAGCAGGCCGTGCCCTCGGACCGGGAGGCGGTCAAGCTCCTCACCGTGCACAAGGCGAAGGGCCTGGAATGGGAGGTGGTCTTCCTGCCGGCGCTGATGAAGGGCGTCTTCCCCAGCGACCGGGTCACCGACAACTGGGTGCTGAACGCCGCGGTGCTGCCGGCCGACCTGCGCGGCGACCGCGGCTCCATCCCGCAGCTCGCCGACACCGAGAACGGCGCGATGGCGGCGTACAAGGCCGAGCTGAGCACCCAGCAGCTGCTGGCCGAGGACCGCCTCGCCTACGTCGCGGCCACCCGGGCCAAGCAGCTGCTCGTGGGGACCGGTCACCTGTGGCGGGCGGACCTGGTCAAGCCCCGGACCCCGTCCACCTATCTGCGCTGCATCGTCACGGAGGCGGCCCGGCAGGGCGAGCTGGTCGAGGAGGCCGCGGCGCCGGGGCTCGACAACCCCCTGGTCAGCAGCGCCGCGCCGCAGCCGTGGCCGCGTCCGCTCGACCCCGACGGCTGGGCCCGTCGGCAGGAGGCCGCCCAGCGCGTCCGGGCGGCGCAGATACGGCACGCCCGGACGGGCAGCTACGAGGACCTCGAGGTCGAGGCCCTGCTGCTGGACGGGGAGGACGTCGTCGCGGGCTGGGACGCCGACCTCGACCGGCTCCTGGTGGAGCTCACCGAGTCGCGGTCAGGTGAGCAGCTCGTGCAGCTTCCCCGCCAGCTCTCGGCCTCAGCGGTGCTCCGGCTGCAGGAGGACCCGGTTGCCTTCACCGCCGAGCTCGCGCGGCCGATGCCCCGGCCCCCCTCCCGGGCCGCCCGGTTCGGCACCCGGTTCCACCTGTGGGTGGAGCACTACGTCGGCCCCCGGCTCGCCTCGGGCGGCCTCGGGCAGCAGCACCTGATCGACCCGGACGACCTGCCGGACCGGGCCGATGCCGGCAGCGAGGACGAGGCTGAGCTTCGCGAGCTCTGCGACGCCTTCGTCGCCGGGCAGTTCGGTGGACGGACCCCGTACGCGGTCGAGGCGCCGTTCAGCATGCTGGTGGGCGGGCGCGCGGTGCGCGGGCGGATCGACGCCGTGTACGAGGGGAACGGGCCCACTGAGCCCCGCTTCCTGGTCGTGGACTGGAAGACCAACCGGGCCGACGACGCCGACCCTCTCCAGCTGGCGCTCTATCGGCTCGCCTGGGCGGAGGCCAACCAGCTGCCGGTCAGGGACGTCGCGGCGGCGTTCTACTACGTCCGCTCCGACCGGCTGGTGCACCCCGAGGGGCTGCCGGGCCGCGAGGCGGTGGAGCAGTTGCTGCTCGGCGAGGACGGGGGTGGGTGAGGGAACGTCCGACGGGACCCGAGGTGGTGAGCCGGGCGCTCGGCGCGACTACGCTGGTTCGGTGGCGAACTGGGCGATGGCGAGCAACCTCGATCGGGTGGACCATCACCGGTCCTCCGACGACTGGGTCGCAGGACTGTGGCGGTCCGAGGACGCGCGGCTGCTGAAGCTGACCGCGACCTCGGAGTTCACCACCCACGCCGGCGGCACCCGGCTGCGGATGACGAAGCCGTTCGTCGAGTTCGACCTCCAGCGCCACCGGCTGCTGGGGTTGCTCGACGGGGCACCGGTCTTCGCCGTCGAGGCGTTGACCGAGGGTGAGGTGCGCGCCCTGCGTGAGGTGGGCGGGCTGCTCAGCGACGACGAGCGGGACATCGCGGCGGCGGCGGTCGGCATCAGCAACTGGCACCGCAGCGAGCCGTTCTGCCCCCTGTGCGGGACCCGGACCGTGGTCATCAACGGGGGGTTCGCCCGGCGTTGCGAGTCGTGTCAGCACGACCACTTCCCCCGCACCGACCCGGCGGTGATCGTGGCCGTGATCGACGACCGGGACCGGATCCTCCTCGGCGGCCAGGCCAGCTGGGGCAACCGGGTCTCGGTCCTGGCCGGATTCGTCGAGGCGGGGGAGTCGCTGGAGCAGGCCATCCACCGCGAGGTCGGGGAGGAGGTCGACGTGACCCTGTCCGACCTGGCCTACTTCGGCAGCCAGCCCTGGCCCTTCCCGCGCTCGCTGATGGTGGGCTACTTCGCCCGCGCCGTCACCACCGACATCTGCCTGGACCTCGACGAGATCGCCTTCGCCGACTGGTACACCCGCGACGAGCTGACCGCAGCCCTGGCCGCGGACAAGCGCGGACTGCCTGGTCACAGCTCGATCGCGGCCCGGATGATCCAGGCCTGGCGGGACGGGGTCGCCCCGCTCTGAGGCGGGTCCCGGCCGGTGGCCAGGACTGTGGATCAGGCCCGGAAGAGCGTTGCCACGGTGAAACCTCGCGGGCCGGCCGCGGAAACACGGAGCGCAATTCTTCGGCCACGCCGATGATCGCCCTCGGCAGCCAGTACGGCGTCACCGCCATCTACGGGTCGGTCATCGCGGCGGGCCTGTTCATGATGGTGCTCGCCCCGGTCTTCGCCAAGCTGCCGCGGTTCTTCCCCCCGTGGTCACCGGCACCGTGATCGCACGCCGTTCCACGTCGGTTTTCCCAGCTTCCAGGTCAGCGCGATCCTGGCCATGCTGGTCGTCGCCCTGGTGATCAGGACCGAGACCACGGGCGACCTGCTGGCCATCGGGGAGATCGTCGACAAGCCGGTCGGCCCGCGCCAGCTCGCCGACGGTCTGCGCGAGGACGGCCTGTCCACCCTGCTGGGCGGGTCTTCAACACCTTCCCCTCCACAGCGTTCGCCCAGAACGTCGGCCTGGTCTCCCTGACCGGGGTGAAGTCGCGCTACGCGACGTCCTTCGCGGGGGTCGTGCTGATCGTGCTCGGGCTGATCCCGAAGCTGGGAGGCATTGTCGAGGGCATCCGCTGGCCGTCCTGGCCGGTGCCAGGGTGGCCCTGTTCGGCATGGTCGCCGCGAGTGGCGTGCGGGCCCTGAGCAAGGTGCGGTTCAACAACACCGACATCCTGGTGGTGGCGGTCTCGGTGGGCATCGGCCTGCTGCCCACCGTGTCCCCGGCGCTGTACGCCGACTTCCCGACCTGGTTCCGCATCATCCTCAACTCCGGCATCTCGGCCGGTGCGGTGGCCGCGATCCTGCTCAACCAGCTCCTGAACTCCGAGAAGCTGCAGGCCGAGCTGGCCGGGGAGCCCGAGCTCGCCGCCCACGACGCCGTCCGCAGCCCGGCGGCCGACGCCTCGATGCATCGACACCTCGGCATTGACACCTCGGCATTGACGCCGCAGCATTGACGCCGCGGCGCTGACCCGTGAGGCGCTGGCCCCGCGGTGCGTGGTCAGCTGGGCAGCGCCAGGCGGTGACGCAGCCCCGAGGCGCGGTTCGCCGGTCGTTCGACGGCCCGCCGGACCGCCGCCTCGGTGCCGAACACCTGGACGCGTTTCGTGGCCCGGGTGACGGCGGTGTAGAGCAGCTCCCGGGTGAGCAGCGGCGAGTCGGCGGGCGGTACCACGAACGACACGGTGTCGAACTGGCAGCCCTGGGCGCGGTGCACGGTCATCGCGTGCACAGTCTGTACCGCGTCCAGCCGTACCGGTGGGTACAGCGTGGCCTCCGCCCCCCGGGCGAACGCCGCCCGGATGCCGTCCGGGGTCTCCACGATGACGCCCGTGTCGCCGTTGTAGAGGCCCATGTCGTAGTCGTTGGCGGTGACCAGCAGGGGCCGGCCGACGTACCACTCGCCGTCCTCGCCGTAGCCGGGGATGCCCTCGGCCAGCCAGTGCTCCGCCTCCAGGCTCCACCGCACGACCCCGAAGGGTCCGCGGCGGTGCGCGCAGAGCAACCGGTGCCGGTCCAGCGCAGCGAGTGCGCCCGTCACATCGCCGGCGAGGGCGAACCGTCTCATCTCGGCCCCCGCGGTCCGCACCTCGGCGGCCAGACCGGTGAGTCCTGAGGCCGGCACCGTGGCGGGGTGCACCGCCCCGGCGGGATCGGTCCCCGCGTCCTCGAGGTCGGTGAAGCGGACGTCGTCGGCACCGGACCGCAGGATCCGCATGGCCTCGTCGGGCTTGGCGGCGCGGATCGCCCGGGCCAGCGAGCCGATCGCCCCCCCGAACCGCCAGGTGTGGCTGAGCTGGACGACCCCGTGCACCACCGGCGCCAGCGCCTCTTCCGAGCGGTCTGCGGACTCCTCGGGGTCGGCCGGCTCGGGTGCGGGCCCGGTCGGGTCGGGTGCAGTCGGGTCCGGCCCGGTCGGTTCGGTTGTGCTCGGGTCCGACCCGGCGGGGTCGGGCCGAGAGGCGTCCGGCCGGGAGCCGTCCGGCCCCGACGCGGGCATGCCGACCGACTGCAGGCGCTCGGCCAGCCCGACCGGGGCCACCCCGGGAGCCCGGGCGATGTCGGCCAGCACGGCCCCCGCCTCGACCGACGACAGCTGGTCCGGGTCACCGACGAGCACGAGCCGGGCGCTGGGACGGACGGCCTCGAGGAGGCGGGCCATCATGGTCAGCGAGACCATCGACATCTCGTCCACGATGACCACGTCGTGCGGCAGGTGGTTCAGGGCGTGGTGCCGGAACCGACCCCGGTTGCCGGGCTGCCAGCCCAGCAGACGGTGCAGGGTGGACGCCTGCAGGTCGCCCAGCCGGTCCCGGTCCTGGGGGTCCAGGCGGGCGGCGGCCGAGCGGACGGCCTCCTCCAGGCGTGCGGCGGCCTTCCCGGTCGGCGCCGCCAGGGCGATCCGTGGTCGGGGCCCGTCCTGGTCGCTCAGCAGGGCCAGCAGCCGGGCCACCGTGGTGGTCTTGCCCGTTCCCGGGCCCCCCGCCAGGACCGTCACCCAGCTCAGGGTGCTGACGGCCGCCGCAAGCCGCTGCCGGTCGGGTTCGCCCGCCGCCAGGCCGTCGCCGGTGAACAGCCGGTCCAGGGCCGTCCGCACCCGCTCGACGTTCACGCTCGGGGCCTCGGCGGCGAAGCGCAGCTGGAGCTGCTCACGGACCAGCTCCTCCTGCAGCCAGTACCGCTCCAGGTAGAGCAGGCCGTCGTTCAGCCGCAGCGGGCGCCCGCCGTCGTGGTCGCCGCCGACGGTCACCAGCCGGCTGGAGCGACAGGCCGCCAGCCAGTCGTCGGCGTCGGGCCAGGGCAGCCGGCTGACGTCGATGCCTTCCTCGGCCTCGTCGAAGACGGTGCTGGACACGGTGGCGAGGTCGACGCACACCGAGCCGTTGCGCAGGGCCCGGACCGCCAGGGCGAGGGCGAGCCGGACCGGGTCGTCCTCGACGCCGGCGATCCGGCTGACCGTCTCGGCGGTGTGCACGTCGGCCAGACCCAGCACGCCCGCCTCGTTGAACACCTGCAGGAGCCCGGCCGCCCCGTACGCGAGGCTGCCCGCGTCGCGGGCCGCGCTCGTCGGGCTGACGGCCGGCGAGGACAGGGCGGCGGGTGCGGGGGCGCCGGTCTGCGCGGGCCGTCCGGGACCCGTCGGGCCGACCTCCCGGGCGGCCGACGCCGGAGGTGAGGTGGCGTCCGGGGTCATCGGGTGCCTCCGTCCAGGAGCTCGGAGAGCTCGACGATCATGGCCGGGGCGGGCCGCCAGGAGAACACGCCGCACGGCACCTCGTCGACGCGAGGGGTCTGGGGGCCGGCCATGCCGCGGACGAACAGGTAGAGCACCCCGCCGAGGTGGCGGTCCGGGTCGTAACCGGGCTGTCGCCAGCGCAGCATCCGGTGCACGGCGACCGAGTAGAGCAGCGCCTGCAGCGGATAGTGCGCCTCCATCATGGCCTCGGCCAGCCGGGGTGGGGTGTAGCGGTCGAGGGTGAGGACCTGGCCGTCGAACCCGCCCAGCCAGTTCGTCTTGTAGTCCACGACCAGGTAGCGGGCGGTGCCGTCGCCCGACCGCAGCCGCAGCACGGCGTCGATGCTGCCGTTCAGGTAGCCGCGCAGGCTCTGACCGCTGAGCAGCGGGTGCTCGAGCAGATCGGGGTAGCCGGCCAGCGGGTCGTCGGCCGGCAGGTGACGTCGCAGCACCGGCGCCAGCATCCCGAGGGAGCGGTGGGCGGTGCTGTGCTCACCGCCGGCGAGCGGAATCTCGAACCCCAGCTCGGCGAGCTGGTCGGCGGGGGCGATGTCGGCGAGGCGCAGGTCGTCGGCCAGCGGCCCGAGGGGGGTGAGGAACACCGGCAGCAGACCGTCGGCCAGCTGGTCGACCGTCATGGTGGCCCCGGGCCCCCGGGACAGGATGGTGGCGCAGGCCGACCGGATCGCCGCGGGCAGGTCCGCCGCGGTGGCGTCGACGGTCTCGAACACCGAGTGAACCGCCGTCCCGAAGTCGACCCCGGAGGGCAGGTCGCGCATCGGGGACAGCAGCTGGGCCGTCTCGGCCCCGGCCCGGACCTCGACCGGCGTCGGGTCGGTCGGCCTCCCGCGTACGGTGCCCGCCGCCACGGCGCTCGTGGCCCCGCTGTCGCTGTCCTCGGGGCGCGGCTCGTCGTCCTCCTTGCGCGGCTCGGGCTCGCTGCCGACCCCGGGGAGGTGGAGGTCGACCCCGTGGACGGCGGCGGTCAGCGCCGAGTAGGACGTACGCCGCCACTCCAGGTCCAGGGTCCGGTCGAACCGGCGGGCGGAAAGGTGCTCGCTCGGCGCCTCGGCCGCCGGGGGCGGCAGCACCGGACGCTCGGCGAGGGTCTCGACCGACACCCCGGGTCCCAGGGTGGGCAGGGTCGACGGGTCACCCGACAGCGGATAGCTGGGCTCGGGGACGACGCCCTCGGTGGCTGAGCGGTACAGGAAGCGCTGCAGGGCAGAGCCGGGGGTGTTGAACGACGGGGCCCACCACGTCACGACCTGGCACTGGGCCCGGGTGAGCGCGACGTAGAGCAGCCGGAGGTCCTCCCCGGAGTCCTCCTGGCGGTGCCGGCTGAAGCGCTCGTCGCGGCCCGGGCTGGGCCGCCCCCCGACGTCGAGGACGCAGTCCCCGGCCGGTCGGCCCTCGGCCGGCTCGTGCAGGCGGAGCACTCCGCCCTCGTCCTTGCCGTTGACGAAACGGTCCCAGGCCTCGGGGAGGTAGACGATCGGGAACTCCAGACCCTTGCTGCGGTGCACCGTGACGATGGTGACCGCGGCCGCGTCGGTCTCCAGCCGTCGGGTCCCGTCGACCAGGCCGTGGCCCCGTGTCTCCGCCATCCGCTCCTGCAGCCACTCGACCAGGGCGTTGACCCCGAGCGAGCCCCCGGTCATCGCCGCGTGCAGGCTCTGACCCAGGTGACGCAGGTCGGTCAGCTGCCGCTCTCCACCCACGGTGGCGAGCAGGCGCTCCGGCACGCGCTGCTCCGACACGGCCGTCTCCAGCAGGGCCGCCACCCCCCGGGCGGCGAGGATGCGGCTCCACTGCCGCATCCGCTGCGACAGGTCGATCAGGTCGTCCTCGCTCGCCAGGGCCAGCTCGGCGAAGGTCCAGCCGACGAAGCGGGTCAGGGCCGCCTGCCGCACCAGACCCTGACGCGGCTGCTCGAGGGCCTTGAGGAGGGTCAGCCAGTCCTGCGCCATGTCGGAGGCGAACACCGAGCTCGCTCCGTGCATCACCGCGGGCACCCCGGCCGCGACCAGGGCGTCCCGGATCGCCTCACCCCGCTGGTTGGTCCGCACCAGCACCGCGATGTCGGCCGCCTGGACACCGCGCGCCGTGCCGTCGAGGGTCAGCCGGGCGTCGGAGGCGAGCAGGGCGGTGACATCGGCGACGAGATCGGCCTGCACCTGCGGTCGCAGCCGCCCCACGCCGGGTGCCTGCTCGGCGTCCACCTCGTGCGGGCGGACGCGGAGGCGCAGCGGTGCGTCGAGGGGGCCGGTGAGCCGGCGCTGCTGGTGGTCGGCCCGGACCGGACGGACCACGATCTCCGGCTCGCCCAGCGCCGCGCCCCCCATCAGGGACTGCAGGGCGTCGACGAGCGCCTGGTCCGTCCGCCAGTTCGTGGCCAGGGTCTGCACCCGGTCGGCCTGCCGTACGGCTTCGAGGTAGCTGTAGACGTCGGCGCCCCGGAAGGCGTAGATGGCCTGCTTCGGGTCCCCGATCAGCACCAGCGTCGTGTGGCCGTGGAAGGCCCGGCGCAGGATCTCCCACTGGACGGGGTCGGTGTCCTGGAACTCGTCGACCATCACGATCCGGAAGCGGGACCGCAGCCGGGCGGCCGCGGCAGCGCCGTGCTCGGGGTCGGCCAGCGCGTCCCGCAGCCGGGTCAGCATGTCGTCGTAGGTGAAGAGCCGGCCGGACCGCTTCCGGCGCTCGACCTCCCGCCGGACCTCGGTGAACAGGGCCACCCGACGCCCGGCCGCCCCGGACCCCTCGGTGGCCGGCTCGGGGACGAGCCGGGTGTGTCCCGCCTCGACCACCCGGTCCGCCACCGTACGGGCGTCGTCGTAGGCGAGCGGCGCGTCGGCGGTGGCGGCGTACCCGCGCAGGTAGAGGTCGGTGACGACCTCGTGGGTGAGGTCGGTCAGGTGCTCGACGAACCGGGCCTGCGGCTCCCGGTCACCCAGGACCCCGAGTCCGTCCAGCATCTGCAGGCAGAACTCGTGTGTTGTGGCGATGGTTGCGGCGTCGAAGTCGGTCAGCGCCCGGGACACCCGGGTGAGCCGGAGCTGCAGGTCCGGCGGCGAGCCGGTGCACAGGAGCTGCTCCAGGTCGTCGACCCCGTCGCCGCCCCGTCCGTCCAGGGTCAGGGCCAGCCGGCTCTCCAGGGCGACCAGCCGGTCGCGGACCCGCTGGCGGAGCTCGGTGGTGGCCATCCGGCCGAAGGTGACGAGCATCAGCTCACCCAGCTCCGCCACCCCCTCAGCCACGTAGCGGGCCGCCAGGGCGGCGATGGTGTAGGTCTTCCCGGTCCCGGCGCTGGCCTCGAGCACGGTGGTCCCGCTCGGCAGGTCGCCGCACACGTCGAACCCGGTCACCGCGGTGTCGCTCATCGAATCGACTCCGTCCACAGGAGCGGGTGGAAGACCCGGCGGGCGAGGGTGCCGAACCGGGTGGGCTCGCCCAGCACCCCCCGTTCCTCGGCCGCCACCGAGGGCTGCGCGAGAAGGGTGTCCAGGGTGGCGCCCACGCCGAAGAACCTCTCGTACGCCTCGTCCCGTTCCTCCGCCCACGCCCGGTCCAGCCGTGGTCGCAAGGTGACGACGGACTTGTCGCGGAAACGGAGGTCGGCGTACTCCAGCGAGGTCTTGGGGGCGAACGGCAGCGGGTCGGCCAGTCCGGTGCGCTGCAGGTCCACCAGATCGGCCAGCACCAGAGCTGCCCAGGCCGGGTCCACCGGCCCGATGGCCGAGCGGGCGCCCCGACCCACCGTCACGGCCTGCCAGGGTCGTCCGGGGTTGCTGGCGGTGACGGCCAACAGCTCGATCCAGGCCTGCAGGCGGTGCTTGGCGGCCACCCGGGAGAACCCGACCCGGAGCAGGACGTCGCCGTGCACCCCGCTCACCGACCCGGTGAGGCGGGTGGGGCCGAGATCGAGGAGGACCTCGGCCCGGCCCGGGGGGCCGACCCGGTAGGGGGCGGTGGCGGTGGCCAGGTCGGCCACGTCGTCGAGGACGCCGTTGAGGAGCCGCTGGCCCAGGGCGCGCGGCGGCAGGGCGCCCCGTCGCCACTCCGCCGCCTGGAGCACCTCCAGCGAGTGGCCCTGCAGATGCTCGCGCAGCAGCCGGTCCCCGATCTTCCAGCGTTCCAGGCCGTTGAGGACGGCCGGGATCTGCTCAGCCGCCCGCTCCTCCTCCTGCCACAGCGACAGCCCGGCGTTGCTGCGGATGAGGAACCTGACCGGGTGCAGGAAGAAGCGGACCAGGTCCCCCAGCTCCACGTCGCGCTCCGGCGGCGGGGCCTGGAGGCCGACGGCCGAGTAGAGCCGCTCCGGCTCGGCCCGGTGGCCGCGGGCCGCCTGGACCCCGCGGAGGGCGGAGCGGTCGAAGCTGAACGGCAGGTCGCGCGTGCCCAGCCGGCCGGGCACGAAATTGTCGGTGTCGAAGGGCTGCAGCCGGTGGGTCACCAGGATGTGCTCGCGGACCGTCGTGTCGTCGGGGGTGCGGGCGGTGGTCTCCAAGGCGTCCAGCAGGGCCCCGACCGGCACGGCGGGTGGGACCGGCGCGCCGGACCGGGGGTCCATCCCGGTGTAGAGCACCACCAGCCGCTCCTGGGCCGACAGCACGGCATCGAGCAGCAGCTGGCGGTCCTCGCTGCGGGGGTCACGGTCCCCGACCAGCTCGTCGGCGGCGGAGATGTCGTCGCCGTCGACGGGCCGGCGGCGCGGGAAGACTCCGTCGTCGACCCCCAGGAGGCAGACCACCCGGTGCGGCACGGAGCGCATGGGCAGCATGGTGCACATGGTCAGGGTGCCGGTCCGGAAGTTGGCCCGGCTCGGCCGGCCCCGGAAGGCCTCGGCCAACAGCGCGGAGACCTCCGGCAGGGAGAGGGTGACCTCGTCGTCCAGCGAGGCGGCGTCGGCCAGCCGCCCCAGCTCGGCCAGTGCGTGTCCGGTCTGCCAGGCGTCGGCCGGGGAGACCGCAGTCAACAGCTCGACGGTCTGCCGGAGCAGGTCGACCCACCCGTGCACGGTCATCGGCTCGTGGCAGGCGTCGGTGACGGCGCGGACCCGCGCCACCAGCTCGGCGAGCCGGCCCACCAGGTCCACGTCGGAGGAGTCCACGTCGTCCAGCGGCAGGGCGGTGCCGATGAAGTGCTGGTCGGTCTCGTCCATGGTGACGCCGAGCAGCAGCCGGTCGAGCCCGGCGGCCCAGGTGTTCTGCCCGAAGTCGCCCATCCCGTACCGGGCCCGGTGGCCCGAGTCCAGGCCCCACCGGACGCCCGACCGGTCCACGAGGTCCTGCAGTCGCTCGAGGTCCTCGGTCCCGAAGCCGAAGCGGCGGGCCACGGGGGGGCTGGCGCACAGGTCGAGCAGCACCGAGGCCTCCATCCGCGACTCGGCCAGCCCGACCACCCGGGCGACCACGGAGAGGAGGGGGTTGACCTGTCGGAGCGACCGGTCCGCGAGCCGTACGCGCAGCCGGTGGCCGGGGTGCTCGGCGGACGTCTCGGCCGTGTCCAGACCGAACGCGGCCACGATCAGCGGGGCATAGGCCTCGATGTCGGGGCACATCACCACGATGTCGCGGGGCTCCAGGGTGGGGTCGTCGGCGAGCAGACCGACCAGCGTCTCCCGCAGCACCTCCACCTGCCGGTCCGGGCCGTGGCAGGCGTGCACCCGGACGCTGCTGTCGTCCGGGGTGAGCAGGGGCCGCTCGGCGGGGGGTCGGGCCGCCCGGTTGGCCTCCAGGTCGGCCTGCAGCTGCCCCAGCAGCGTCGGGGCCGGGTCGGGCCGGTGCCGACCGTGGTGGTGCTCCACGGTGGGGACGGCGAGGTTCGCCAGGCTGAGCTGGAGCTCGCGGCTGTCCCGACCCAGGTAGGCCAGCAGCCGGTTCTCGACCTGCTCCTCGCTCCGGTCCTCGGCCCGTCGCAGCGGCCTCGTCGAGCGCGCCTCCGGGGCCTGGGCCAGGCGGCCCCACAGCGCAGCGGACGGGTGCGGCAGCCACAGGTGCACGTCGCGATGGGCGGCCAGCGCACCCAGCAGCACCAGGTGGTCGGGGTCCAACCGGGTGGGGCCGAACACCGAGAGCCGGGCCGGCAGCCCCGAGCGGCCCGGGTCCTGCCGGAGCACCTCGGCGGCGCGGGCCAGTCGGGTGACGGGGCTGGGGGCGTCGAGCTCGTCCCGCAGCCGTCGCCACAGCTCGGCCTGCCAGGCGAAGTCGGCGGTCAGCGCGGCCCCGGCGGCGTCCACGTCGTGCCCGTCGTCCCAGGCCCGCACCATGGCGGGGCGGGCGGCGGCGTACGTCGCGAACAGGCCGGCCAGGTGGCGCGCCGTCGACCAGCGACGCCCCCCGCGTACGGGGTCGGGCGCCCCGTCCGCCTCGGCCCGGTCCCCGAGGGAGGACCAGAGCAGCCGGGCCCAGGGCTCCCCCCGGCAGCCGTTGATGACCCGCAGCAGCGGCCAGACCGCCCGCTGTGGCTGCCAGCCGTCCTCGGGTGCCTGGGGTCCGCCGTCGACGGCTTCGCTGACCGCAGTGGCCAGCATCCGGCGGGGCGAGGGGAAGAGGACGCCCGCGCAGACCCCGTCCTCGCGTCCGGGGGAGGTGCCCAGGCGGTGGGCGAGGGTCTGGGAGAGCCACCGCTCCACCCCGGGGGTGGGCACGCTGACCAGCTCGGCGGCGAAGGGGTCGCCGAGGGGTTCCGACAGCAGCTCAGCGAGGCCGACGGCGAGGTCGTCGGCTCGGGCGGCCCGATGCAGGTGGAGGCTCATGACCCGACCTACCCTAGGGCGGGCCGCTGACAGTTCTTCGCTGTCGCGACCGCGTGACCGCCCTGTCGCCGCTGTGTCGCCGCCCTGTCGGACCGATGGCCGCCCCGCTGCCGGGGGCGACGGGTCAGGCGGTCAGGACCTGGAGCAGCTCAGCCGGGGAGTGCACCAGCACGTCCGGACCGGCCTCGGTCAGCTCGGCCAGTGAGCCGTAGCCCCAGGTGACCCCGATGCTGAGCACACCGCAGGCGCGGGCGCCGACGATGTCGGAGTGCCGGTCGCCGACCATGACCACCCGCCGCGGGTCGGGGTCGCCGAGGGTGCTCAGGGCGTACGCGATGGTCGCGGCCTTGGTGGTGCGGCCGGGTGCGGTGCCGGTGACGACGGGGAAGTGCTCGACCAGCCCCTGGGCGGTCAGGATGGCGCGGGCCACGTCGGTCCGCTTGGCGGTCGCCGTCGTCATCGGCAGCCGTCGCGACAGGGTCGCCAGGAGGTCCGGGACCCCGGCGTACGGCGCCGCTCGGTGCACCCCGTGCCCGAGGTACCAGTGCCGGTAGGCCTCGACCGCCTCCTCGAGCCGGTCCGGGGCCAGGCCGAGGGCGGTGAACATCTCGCCCACCGGGGGTCCCAGGTCGGCGCGCAGCACGCTGTCGCTCGGGGCGGGGAAGCCCACGCTGGTCAGGGCGTGTCGGAACCCGGCCACGATGCCTGCCGCGGAGTCCAGCAGCGTGCCGTCGATGTCGAAGACGACGGCCCTCAGACCGGAGGGCGACGAACCGGCGACGGTCACCTCAGCCCAGGGCGGCGAGCTTGGTGCTGACCTGGGAGACCGACGGGTTCGTCATGGCCGAGCCGTCGCCGAAGACGACGGTGGGCACGGTGAGGTTGCCGCGGTTGACCTGGGCCACCACTTGGGCGGCGGCCGGGTCGGTCTCGATGTCGATCTCGGTGTAGGAGATCCCGGCCCGCTTGAGCTGGGACTTCAGCCGCGTGCAGTACCCGCACCAGGTCGTGGTGTACATGGTGAAGCTGTCGTTGGTCACGATCACCGCAACCCTGTGCCCACCGGGCCTATTCCGGCTGGTCGGGAAACGTGTATCGCGTTCGTCACAACGCTGGAGCAGCCCCCTGCGCCGCGGGTCTGATCCCGGCCGACGGGCTCGAGCCGCGCGGGCTGACCCCCGAGGTCGTCCACGACATCAACGACCAGGGCGGCACCATCCTGGGCACCTCCCGCCGGGGTCGGCGTCCCGGTCTTGGCCCGTGGCGCGGCCCGGGACTGTCGGTGGGCACGCTTAGGGTGGTCAGATGCCGCCTCCTCCCTCATCTCCGCCCAGTCCGGAGGCTCTGCTGGAGGGTCTCGACCCGGAGCAGCGCGCCGTCGCCAGCACCCTGGGTGGCCCGGTCGTGGTCATCGCGGGCGCCGGCACGGGCAAGACCCGCGCCATCACGCACCGGATCGCGTACGGCGTGGCCACCGGCGCCTACAACCCCACCTCGGTGCTGGCGGTGACCTTCACCACGCGGGCGGCGGGGGAGCTCCGGGGGCGGCTGCAGCAGCTGGGCGCGCGCGGCGTGCAGGCCCGCACCTTCCACTCGGCCGCGCTCCGGCAGGCCCAGTACTTCTGGCCCCAGGTGTACGGGGGCGAGCTGCCCCAGGTGCTCGACAACCGCATGTCGCTGGTGGCCGAGGCGGCCAGCCGGCTGCGGGTCCGGGTGGACACCCCCCGGCTGCGGGACCTGGTCTCCGAGGTCGCCTGGGCCAAGGTCAGCAACGTGAGCCCCGAGGACTACGTCCGGCTGGCGGCGCGTCACCACCGCAGCATCGCCTCGATCGACCCGGAGACGGTCGCCCGGATCTTCACCGCGTACGAGGCGGCGAAACGGGACCGGGGCCGGATCGACTTCGAGGACATCCTGCTGTGCGCGGCGGCGCTGATGTCGGAACACCCGGAGGTGGCCGACACCATCCGTCGCACCTACCGGCACCTCGTGGTCGACGAGTACCAGGACGTCAGCCCGCTGCAGGAGGCGCTGCTCACCCTGTGGCGCGGCGACCGCACCGACGTGTGCGTGGTCGGCGACCCCGCCCAGACCATCCACTCCTTCGCCGGGGCCCAGGCGACCTTCCTGACCGAGTTCGCGCGCCGGCACCCCAAGGCCACCGTCATCCGGCTGGTCCGCGACTACCGCTCGACGCCCCAGGTGGTGCGGTGCGCGAACGCGATCATGGCCCCCGGTGCCGGGCCGGGTGGCCCCGGGCTGAGCGCGGTCACCCTGCAGGCGCAGCTCCCGCCCGGACCGGAGGTCATCTTCGGGGAGGCCCCCGACGAGGCGGCCGAGGCGGCCGGCATCGCCGACTGGCTCGCCGGCCGGGCCGCCGCCGGGGTCGACTACCGCGAGATGGCGGTGCTCTTCCGGATCAACGCCCAGTCCCCGGCCATCGAGCAGGCCCTGGCCGACCGGCAGATCCCCTACCTGGTCCGCAGCGGGGAGCGGTTCTACGAGCGCGCCGAGGTGCGGCAGGCCCTGCTCACCCTGCGCACCGAGGTCCGCACGATGACCGGCGACGAGGAGGGCAGTGCCCTCGAGCACCTGAAGGCCGTCCTCGGGGCCCTGGGCTGGACGGCCCAGCCGCCGGAGGGGGCCGGCGCCGTACGGGAGCGCTGGGAGTCCCTGGCCGCCCTGCTGAGCGTCGCCGAGGACCTGGCCAAGGCCGGCGACGGCGCGACCCGGCTGACCCTGGGTGCGATCTCGGCCGAGCTGGACCGGCGCGCCGAGGCCCAGCACGTGCCCGTCGCCCAGGGCGTGACCGTGTCCACCCTGCACTCGGCCAAGGGTCTGGAGTGGGACGCCGTGGCCCTGCTCGGGACCCAGGAGGGCTCGCTGCCGTTCGTCCTGGCCACCACGCCCGCGCAGGTCGAGGAGGAGCGCCGGCTGCTCTACGTCGGGGTGACCCGGGCCCGTCGTCACCTGCGGGTGTCCTGGTCCCGGACCCGCAACGGCGGCGGCAACCCCCGCAAGCCGTCCCGGTTCCTGGACCCGGTGCTGCCGGCGTCGGCGCGGACCGCGACCGGATCGGGCACTCCCCGGCGCGGCAAGTCCCGCGGTTCGGTGCTGTCGCTGCACTGCCGCTCCTGCGGGCGGGCCCTGTCGGAGGCGGGCGAGCGCAAGATGGGTCGCCACCTCGACTGCCCGGCCACCTTCGACGAGAAGACCATGGAGGTGCTCAAGGAGTGGCGCAAGCAGGAGGCGGCGGAGCAGAGCGTGCCCGCCTACTGCGTCTTCACCGACGCCACCCTGGTCGCGATCGCCGAGGCCCGCCCGCGGACCTCGGCCGACCTGATCCGGGTCCAGGGGCTGGGCCCGACCAAGGCCGGCAAGTACGGCGAGCAGGTGCTGGCCATCGTCGCGGCCGCGGAGGGTTCCGTCCCGGCGGAGGCAGCCCCGTGATCAGCGCCGCGAAAAAGTGTTTGCGCGGGCTTTCCCGCCTCGTCTAGCCTGAGCGCAGGTCGTGAGCGGTGTCCTCACGATCGTGCCTGACCCGACACCACGCTCACCGGAGGGGAGGAGATTCCCATGGACAACATGTATCGCGCCGACCTCGTCGTCGCTCAGCCGTTCGCGTCCACGTCGGGGCTCCGCTGCGTCCCGACGGTCGCCGTGTGCTGGCTGGGTATCGACGCCCCGACGGCTCCGCGCGTGCTCATTCCTGCGGGAG